>PCUD01000179.1 GCA_002786785.1 Ignavibacteriales bacterium CG18_big_fil_WC_8_21_14_2_50_31_20
ATTTTCCGGAGATGAAAGAAAGGAGAAAAATAGTTATTTATCAACTTGAAAAAGAAAAAAGATTTTCTATGCCTTAGGAAAATAATTGCCAATTTCTCAATGTTGCGGCAAGTTTCTCTAAATAGATAACGGAAGTTTGTCTTTTTTCAATTTTATAAAAAAAATGAACCCCATCTGGAAATTCCTTGCGGCACTATTTTTGTTAATCATAGCAGATTCTTAAAAAAATGGAGAAAAAAGAAAATGGTAATTACCGACGATTGTATTAGTTGTAACGCTTGCATTGATGAATGTCCGAATAATGCAATCTATTATCCGGGAACAGAATATGAATTAGACGGGAAATCAAATCCGGCGTTGTCTGATGACCATCCGTATGTTGTGCAAGAATTATGTGATAACTGCAAAAACTGCATGGACGTTTGCCCTACCGATTGCATTATAGAATGAGTGTTTAAAAAAGTAATGAGGCTGTAGCAGCCTCATTACTAAAAAAGTGTTGGCAGGTAAATTATTTAATCAACAACATCTTTTTCACAGCGCTAAAGTTTTGTTTCCCATCAACGGAAACAGCATTTATGCTGTACAAATAAACGCCGGAAGAAAGATTCTCTCCATTAAAATTCACACTGTAATATCCGGCTTCTTTTGTTCCTTCATAGTATTCTTTTACGATTTGTCCAAGTGTATTATAGACAGTTATGTTTACATTACTTGCAAAGGGCAAAGCATATCTTATTACAGTTGCCGGATTAAAAGGATTGGGATAGTTGGAAAACAAGCTATATTCTTCCGGTATAGGAGAGGAAACAATATTTTGTGTTTGTTCCTGTTCTGATTTTGAGAATGAATATGATTTTTGTAAATAGTCTTTATCACCAAGATGATGGTGGGCATCAATGCTACTAACCGAATTTGGAAACAACTTATCCAATTCAACCGATACTAACCGCGCATTTACCTTATCTTGAATATCATTGTAATAATAGAGAAACTTTGCGAACAATGCGTCCTCTAAAATTGTGTCATCTTTAAACTTACTTATTACTTCCTCAATAGCTTTCAGTTTGTTTTCTTTATCAAGTTCGGCTAATATCAAACCCGCAACGGCATTTAATTTTTTCTTGTCCTTATTAAAAAGCGTTTTATAATTTAACTTCGTTGTTTCTTTTTCATTTAAATCAAAGGTCTGTGTTAATAAACTTAGTGCGTTAAATGCAGCATAAGAGTCAGAATAATTGTTTACTATGTCTAAACAAATCTCTCTGGCTGCGGCAAAGTTTTTCTGTTCTATTAAGTTCATTGCTTTTGTAAGCAATGCAAGCACAGCATCCTCAGCAGTAGGGACTGCTTTACTAAGCCCAGTTGGGTCATAGGACAAATAAGGGGAAGTTATGATAACGCCATTACTAATCCATGTTTTACGTGGTGTTGGATAACCCCAATAATTATTTACTGCAAATATTAACCCGTTGGTAATAGCATAAATATTGTAGTTTGTATTATCGTCTAAAGTATTATAACCGCCGTCTAACGGTGAATTATTTCCCAACATCGGTAAGGAATTGCTAAAAGCACAAACACCAACAGAGTTGCCTGTAATTTTATTTTTACCCTGAGACCAGTTTACACCAAATTTAGGTATTGAAGTACTGCCTGAACTGGAAACAGCATAGTTAGAGTTACCGGTTAATTTATTTAACGTAAGAGTCGGTGATGAATTATAGAGAGCAATACCCATCCAATTATTATGAATATAATTATTAGAAATTCCAACGTTGGTACTCGAGAAGTATATCCCGGTGTTACAACTCATAATTTCCCAATTGTTTATTGGGGACGAATACGTGTTGTTGCAATAAATACCATACCAAGCACGTTTTATAATTGTATTGGAAACATTTAATGTCGCCCCTGTATATACTTTAATACCGTTTTGTGTTGTGGAATTGGGAGAAATAAAATCAAACGTAACTTTATTTGTGCCGGTACCGGTTGCGTTTAATGAGCCGTTAACTATTAGACTACTACTATTCTCAAATTTTATATTTTTCCCTGTAGCAATTGCGAGTGTTTTTCCGCTATTAATAGTGACATTTCCTGTAAAAACAAAATCGTCATAAATATTTACATTTCTAACAATTTCACCTGCACAAAACGTAAAATAGTTATCATCAAGAAACCCAGGGTCAGAACCAACAGGTTCATTTACAGTATCATGCCCATCTGCATAAACAAATGCTTCTTCCATATCAACCAGTCCATCATTTTTAAAGTCAGCATTAACAGGGGTTCCGGAAGGGGTTTCCCAATTTAATGCAGAAGCGAGATAAAAAGAAAGAGGAGCATGAGGATATTCTTCAATCTCCATCCCAAATGAAGTAGCTTCACAGGAAACAGAAGCATGTATTATTGTAGAATTATTACTTAAATCATCTATTATCCCACCGCTGTGGCATGTAACCATAGAAATGTCCCGCTTATTATAATTTGTGATTTGATTTATATATTCAGCCAATTGATGATCGTAAACATAAGTGCCTCTGTTTTCAATCCTAAATTTTACATTCGGACAGTTGACGTCAATATCTCCGTGACCCAACCACCAAACATACAAATTATCATTGCTTGTCATAATGCCAGCTAAATTAGAAAATACTGCTTGAAGATTGGATGCAGTATTCGGATAATCCGTAATATTAGAAATGCCCCAACCCGCTGGAACTTGAAATATACTTACACTTGTAGTGAAATCAGTACCGTCACCATAGAGAGCATAAATTGAATTATGATCAAAACCGTTTTCATATAATTGTTTATAGGTTGTAAACAGATCATACCAATATTCTGAATCATACTCGTGATCGTCTGAAACCGTTTGCCCTGCGCTAAAGAGTATGGCATAATTCTTAGGAATAGTTGTGGTCGTCATTAATATTGAAATCAGAAGGATTCCTAAAAACGAACGATTTATAAAAAAATTACAGTACATTTTATTTCTCCTTTCCTAATACATTAACTTTTATAATTTTACTGGCAATATTATCCGCAATCCAGAAATATTGACCATCGTAGCAAATATATGACGGATTTTCAATGTATGTTTCGACATACGCATCAATAACACCTATTGAATTATATCTGCAAAGAACGCCGCCACCCCTTGGACTCTTTTTAGCTAAACTCCAGATGTTTTTATCATCAAAAACTAAAGCCGCGGGCGGCATGCCTTTTGTATTAGAAAAGAATTTAATGCTATCCAGACTTTTTGTGATTGCATATATACCACTTGACCAACCACACGCTGTACTAACAAGGTAAAGTTCTTTAGTAACACAAATCTTCTTAACCTTACCCGTTAAGTATTCGTTTGAATTGAATTCATTAAAATTTTTTTTAATAGAAAAGTAATTACCGGTTTTACCGTAATTACCCAACAATAAATTAGAATTATTATCGATAGCTATTGCTTCTTCCGATAATGGGTCGATGGAAATATCAATAATATTGTCATTAGTCAATTTCAAAGAATCCACAGTTCTTTTGGTTAATAGATTGATTTTATAAATTTTATTTTCAATTTTATCATACAAAATCAATGTGTCTTTTAATATCCACAATCCCCCTATTTCTTTACCCGGGAATCGCAATTCTTCTACAACATTATAAATTAACTTTACTTGTGAGAAATAGTTTTGCTTAATAAAGGGAAATACAACTAATAAAAAAATCAGTAAAATGTTTCTTTTAATTTTCATTTGTGGTTCCTCTTGTAAATAATTATTTGAGTAAGAGCATTTTTTTCACTTCAGAATAATCACCGGCATTTAATGTATAAAAATATATACCGCTTGTTAATCCTAATTGATCAATGTTGAGCCCTATTTTGTAATCCCCTGCATTTTGGTATTCATCCACCAGTATAGCTATTTCTCTACTTAATAAATCAAAAATTTTTAAAGTGACATTTCCTGCATTTTTAATTTTATAACGTATTATTGTTAAAGGATTAAATGGATTAGGATAATTTTGAAAAAGGATATACCCAGTGGTTTTTAGAACATCTTCTTTACTGCTTGTAGTAGTATCTTCTTTTAACTTATAAAGAACCTTGTTCTCAAAATCCAACAGCCAAAAAGAATCGGAAACAAATTCTATTCCTGTAGGAAACTTGATTTCCTCCGGCGGAGAATACATTATTGTTTCAATGTGATCTGGTTTTACAGTTACGATTAAACCTTTCTTTGGATCTGATTTCTGAGAACAATAAAAGAAAGAGTTATTATCTGAAGCTAATCCTGTAACAGTTCCCATTGTAAATGCAACAAATGAAACAGAATCCATTTCTGGTTCCAGCTTAGCAATTTGACTCGACCATCCTGCTTCAAAGGATATATAAAAATTTGGTTCTTCCCAAGTAATGCCTGTTATTAGGCGATCAATGGGAAGATCAAAAATATTGATTTCGAGTGGGTTATTTTTATTTATTTTGATTACCTGGTGATTTGAGTTGTCAACAATCGCAAAATTTTGTCCGTCGAATGTTAAATCACCATAATCTTTAGCTCCCAAATATAAAGTGGTATCAATACTTTCAAAGTTTGATGAAAGCTTGTTCAAGCTATATGTATAATTATCTATAACCCAAAAATTACTCCCATCCCAGGTTATCCCTTTCGGCGATGGTATATTATTCAAAATGTGTGTTTCTTCAATTACCAGATTGATAATCGTTTGCGATTTCAACCAATTAGTATTTACAAGAATGAACATCAAAGCAAATATTATTATTTTCATAACAAGTTCTCCTTTATTAAGGTTTATCGCCGTCCATCAATTAACTTTTAGTATCACACTTGCCCTATCTCTCATCATACAGACAAAGCATTTAATTCTATTCATTGACTTCTGGGGGAAAAGGATAATTAATAATTAGGTTAATGCTTAAGTATCTTTTTTGAAAAGTAAAAAAAGCTTTTGTTGTTGTCTTGAGAAGCTCATATTCTATCGAGGATTTTTTAAAGGGGTAAAAGCCGAGGGTAAAAAATAATCTAATGCATAACATAAATTATCAACTCTAATTTTTAGTCATAAAATATTGAGTAATTAAAATTTTTGTTCAGGAGAAAATTAGTGGGGCACAATTTATCAGCCCACTGTCTGTTCAATTGTTTGTTTCAAACTTAGGTTATCAAAAAACAAATGTCAAGGTTTATTTTAGAAATTTTAATTTTGGGGCGGCAGCGCTTTTAAGGTGTGAAATTCAAAATTACAAATAACCCTCTCTATTTGCGGTTTCATATAAATTTTAATTATCGTTTGCAAATTTATTCCGCTTTGTCATAAGCAATGAAGCAACTTAATAATCGATTTAAAAGTAAAATGAGGCTGTAGCAGCCTCATTACTAAAAAAGTGTTGGTCGTGAACTTACTTAATTGTATTTATCTTGCTAATGTCGTCAAGTCTAACAAATTTTTCATGGAATTTGAATGTTCCCTTTTCAGTCTTAACAGATTTAATAACT
>PCUD01000095.1:0-2577 GCA_002786785.1 Ignavibacteriales bacterium CG18_big_fil_WC_8_21_14_2_50_31_20
TAAGATTTCCTAGTTTTTCAAGTTCAGCCCAACTTAAATCACCTGGATTTAAGGTAAATCCATCTAATACAACTATGTTCATATTATTCCAATAATTATTTTTGATATTTTAAATCTATCACAAATTGATTTTAAATTTTATTAAAATTTTCGATAATTCATTTAATAGTATTAAATATTTCTAAAATTTTGAATTATAAATAAAATTTAACTACTGTATCTACGAATAAAGGTTTGGAAAATTGTTAAGAAAGAGATCACTACATATCGATAAACATCTATTTAAAGAAAATTTTATTTGTGATTTCTATCATAAGCCTAATTAAAATATTTATTTAACTTTAAAATAGAACAATAAAATTATTTTTAATACATATTATTTCAAATCATTTGTGGAGCATTTATGAAAAATATTATTTTACTTTATTTATTAGCTATAATTGTTGTTTTTTGTAACTCAATTTTTGCGCAAGATATTAGCTTTCAAGTAACAAACCTTTTAGCTGGGCCAGCAGAAGGAAACTGGATGTTTGAAACTGATGATCCAAATACTATTACACATGATGGGAATCCTTATACAAGTGGTGCAGCAGTTCAATATAACAATTTTGCATACAAATTTTTCACATGGGATGAAGATTTGACTCAGCCTAATAATGACAATAAAATATCAGCAGGTCTTGCAATAGCTGAAAATCTTGCTGTTCAAGATGGAATTGCACTCGTCACTTTAAAGCTCTACGATTTTAGCTTAAAATCTTTTCATCATATCAATACTGTAAATTCTAATAATCCTTGGAATACTACAGGGGAAGCTGGTGACGAAAGAGTTTATGCGGGTGGAATTGGGGAAATTTATGTTAATGGGGTTCTTAAATTAAAAGTTATAAACTGTAGATTGTCTGTTCAAGTCCCTTATCCGACTGAAGCCCAAATGGATGCATTAATAGGTGGAAATGCCTTTACAAATAATGTTGGAACTGGTTTAGCGACAACTGGTTCTGGCTGGGGAGTAATTGATGCTGCAAATAGCGATAACGGTTGGGCTGCTGAATTAGACCCAAATGGAACTGGACAATTAAAATTTGCCCTTTCAACTATCAATTCGGTAATTCAAGATCAATATGGATATTATGATTTTGATATTACTGTTTTGCCAACTACATTTCAAGAAATTATGAATTTTGAAAATATTTTGCCACTTGGTAAAAATATAATGGGAACTTCTGCATTAAGCGATAGCGATGTTTCTTTCAATTTTACATCATCTACATATGGAGATGGAAACTTGAGCTCCGTTTTTACAAATAAAATATATACAAATCCTGGTGGTAGTAACCCAACTGGAATTGATTTAATCTATCCTGAATACTATTGGCAAATTGGAACTACTTATAAAACATTTACTTGTGATGCTACATTTGACATCACTGATTTACCTGGTGTTACAAATACTGAAAACCTTAGAATTATAAAAAGAAATAATAGCAATGCTGACTGGGCAATTTATAATGATTTTACTTTAGTAAGTGCAACACAAATTAAAGCAAATAATTTAACCAGTTTTAGTGAATTTGCAATTGCTTCCGTTGGAGGAAATGCTCTTCCTGTAGAATTGATTAGTTTTGATGCGTTAATTTTAAATGAGAAAGTAAAATTAACATGGGAAACCGCAACTGAAGTAAATAACTATGGATTTGAAATTCTTCGCTCTGTAAAGAATGAAAATAGTCAATATGCTGATGAATGGGAAAAACTTGGTTTTGTTCAAGGAAGTGGAAATAGCAACTCACCAAAAAGTTATGAGTTTATAGATGAATCGCCATTAACGGATTCCACTGAGTATAAATTAAAGCAAATAGATACAGACGGAAATTTTGCGTTTTATTCAAAAACTGTAAAAGTAGTTTTTGGAGTAACAGATGCAAACAATAATAAGTCTACTGATGAATTACCAAAAGAATTCTTACTAGCTCAAAATTATCCAAACCCTTTTAACCCAAGCACAAAAATTAAATATTCAGTTCCCGTAATGGACGCAAACTTTACAAATGTTAAATTAATAATTTATGATGTTTTAGGAAAAGAAGTATTAGATTTAGTAAATGAACAACAAACTGCTGGCAATTATGAAATTGAATTTAATGCAAGTAATCTTTCCAGCGGAATGTATTTTTACAAACTTAGCAGCAACAATTTTTCAGCAATAAAGAAAATGTTATTAGTCAAATAGTATCATTAAAAAGCAAAATAATATTTATAACAAAGCGAACCCATTTTATGTGCTCGCTTTGTTAATTTTTAATTGTGAATAAGGAAAATAAATTAAATTCATTTAAAAATAATAAATTAGCTTACAATAAATAATTTAGTTACTAATTAAGTTATAACGTTTGCAACAATTTATAATTATTTTGCCAAAATAATTATCCTACTTACAAATTCTATATTAAACATGAATCTTACTTCTAAATTCATAATTACATAATACCTTTTAGTCTTGTAAATAATAAAATCTTCCTTAATTTTACATTATTAAAAAATAAAATATGGATTAAAATAATGAGAGAATACGAA
>PCUD01000095.1:2662-26012 GCA_002786785.1 Ignavibacteriales bacterium CG18_big_fil_WC_8_21_14_2_50_31_20
TGAAATTGAGCAAGTCAATTTTCAATTTGTAAATGAAGACGGGAAATTGAAAACACTAAATTTTGTTGTAACTTCTCGCGCTTATTTGGAATCAATTTTATCAACTGGCGAAAGAGTTGACGGCTCAAGTTTGTTTTCTTACATAGATGCTTCAACAAGTGATTTATATGTTATCCCACGCTTTAAAACTGCTTTTGTTAATCCGTTTTCTGAGGTTCCAACTATAAATCTTTTGTGCTCATTTTACACTAAGGAGGGGCAGCCATTGGCAAGTGCGCCAGAAAATATTTTACGCACCGCAAGTCGCAGATTTACTAAAGCAACTGGACTTAAAATAAAAGCACTTGGCGAATTGGAATATTACATTATTGCAGATAAAGATGTAAACAAAGATTATCCTGCTCAAGACCAAAAAGGATATCACGCATCAACTCCATTTGCCAAGTTTGAATTTATTAGAACCGAAGCTATTAGATTGCTTGCAAAATGTGGTGCAAAAATAAAATATGCTCATTCAGAAGTAGGTAATTTTACAACAGACGAAAAATATTACGAGCAACATGAAATTGAATTTAACGCAGTTGATGTTGATGAAGCAGCCGATCATTTAGTTTTGGGAAAATGGATATTACGAAATCTTGCTTATAAATATGGTGTAGATATTAGTTTTGCTCCAAAAATTTCTGTTGGAAAAGCCGGAAGTGGGCTTCACATTCACTATATGATTGTTGATGAACAAGATAATAACCTAATGATTGAAAATGATAAACTTAGTGAAATTGCAATTAAAACAATTGCAGGTATTTTAGACAAAGCCAAAGCATTAACCGCTTTTGGAAATACAATACCAACCTCATATTTACGCTTGGTACCTCATCAAGAAGCACCCACAAATATTTGCTGGGGCGAATCAAATCGTTCTGCATTAGTTCGCATTCCACTTGGATGGATTCTTAAAACAGAAATGATTAAAAATGCAAATCCCTACGAAATTGCGAACGTTCCTTATATTCCAGGAAAGCAAACTGCTGAATTTCGAGTACCCGATGGCTCGGCAGACATTTATCATCTTCTTGCTGGAATGGTAATGGCAATGCAGCACGGAATTGAATTACCCAATAGTTTGGAAGTAGCCGAAAGTTTGCGAATAGAAGAAAATCTTTTTGCAAACGATGCTCTAGCTGAAAACTTAAAACATTTACCAACTTCTTGTGCAGAATCTGCTGATGAATTAGAAAAAGAAATTGATTTCTTCAACACGGATAATGTATTTCCTTTAGGAACTTTAGAGAGGTTTGTTAAAATACTCCGCTCATATAATGATAATAATTTAAGTGAAAAACTTTTTCAAAAGCATGACGAAATAAAAGAACTTGTTAATAAATATGTGCATTACGCATAAGAAATCTCTATGCAATAAATTATATTTTGGACAAACTTTTTATTATTTTTATCAAAAGTTTTTGGAGGAATGATTATTTCAAATACACTTTACATAAAGAACATGGTTTGTCCTCGCTGCATAAAGGTTGTGCGCGAGGAGTTGGAAAAACTTGGCGTTAAAATTAAATCCATAATTTTAGGTGAAGTAGAAGTTGAGCAGCCAAAGGATGAACTGCCACTTGAGAAAATTTCAAAAATTCTCGGCGACAATGGATTTGAATTAATTGAGGACTCAAAAGCTAAAATTATTGAAAAAATTAAAAACGAAATAATCTCGGCAATTCAACAATATGAAGTTATTGATTTGGAAAAGACAAATTTTTCCAAATTATTGAACGATACAATAAATAAGGATTATAATTATTTAAGCTCTCTCTTTTCAAAAACAGAAGGAATAACAATAGAGCATTTTATAATTCTTCAAAAAATTGAAAAGACAAAAGAATTTATAAAATATGGTGAGCTAACTTTAAGCGAAATTGCTTATCGGTTAGGATACAGTTCAGTTCAGCATCTTTCACGTCAATTTAAAAGCACTACTGGTATGACAGCAAGCGAATTTAAGGAAAGCCACGCCAATCTTCGAAAAAGCATTGACTCTATTAAAAGCAAATAAAATCAACTCCCTTCTCATTCCATTTCTAATAATATGTTAAAATCATATAACATATTTACCTAATTCTATAATGCATTAAGTCCATAGTTCAGTACATTTGTTTTAGGAAAATCAAATAAGGAGCTATTAAAATGAAAGAAAAACTATTTTTAATTGAGGGAATGACTTGCTCACATTGTAAAATGACTGTTGAAACTGAACTTAAAGAAGCAGGATTTTCAAATTTCAAAGTTGAAGTTGGTTCTGCAAAAGTTGAATGCCTTTCAACAGATGACGAAATAAAGGTGGAAAAAGCAATTGAATCTGCAGGATATAAGGTTATAAAATAAAAATTTATGCAAAAAATTAAAACTGTAAAATATAATTTGCCTGTAGAAGGAATGACTTGCGCAAGTTGCGTAACTCGTGTTGAAAAAGCTCTTTCAAAAGTTGAAGGAATTGAAAACGTTTCTGTAAACTTAGCAAATGAAAAAGTAACATTCGATATGAATGAAGGTTTAAGTCCTGATTTAGCTGCTAAAGCAATTGATAAATTTGGTTACAAACTTCATACCGAGTCATTAAAAGATAATGAAACTGAAAATAAATCAGATAATTTAATTGATGAATATTACACCAATCTTAAAAAGGATTTCATCTTTTCTGCATTACTGACATTGCCAATTTTTCTAATCAGTATGCTGCGCGAATTTATATGGTTTTCTTCCATTTTCCCTTTTGGAGATGATTACACAAACAAGATTTTATTAATACTTGTAACTCCAATAATTTTTGTTTCTGGAAAAAGATTTTATAAAATATTTTGGACTAACCTTAAACACTTTTCATTTGAAATGAATTCACTTGTAGCTATTGGTACTGGAGCTGCTTATGGATACAGTGTTTTTGCAACTCTTTTTCCAAAATTTTTGATGATTGACGATAAACTCCCACATGTTTATTTTGAAACTGCTGCAGTAATAATAGTTCTTATCACAATGGGTAAACTTTTAGAAACCAGAGCCAAAAGAAAAACTGGTGGAGCAATTAAAAATTTATTGGAGCTAAAACCAAAAGAAGCAACAATTATTCAAGATGACAAAGAACTAGTTGTAAAATTATCAGAATTAAAAATTTCTGATATGGTTATAATTAAACCTGGTGAAAAAATTCCGGCTGATGGAATTATTGTTTCAGGTTCTTCATTTGTTGACGAAACAATGATAACCGGCGAAAGCGTTCCAATAGAAAAAATTGTTGGCTCAAAAGTTATTGGTGGAACTATAAATACAAATGGATCTTTCAATTTTGAAATTTCCGCGCTTGGCGATAATTCAATTCTTGGTCAAATTATTAAATTAGTAGAAACTGCACAGGGTTCAAAAGCTCCCATCCAACAACTTGCCGATAAAGTTTCATCCATCTTTGTTCCAACAGTTATTTTAATTGCAACTGCTACATTTATAGCTTGGATGATTTTTGCAGAAACGAATAATTTTAGCATTGCACTTATAAACTTTGTTGCCGTATTAATAATTGCGTGTCCATGTGCTTTGGGTCTTGCTACACCAACGGCAATAATGGTTGGAACTGGACTTGGGGCACAGCATGGAATTTTAATTAAAAATGGTGAAAGCCTTGAAATAGCTCATAAAATAAACACAATTGTCTTAGACAAAACAGGAACAATTACTGAAGGTAAACCCACTGTTACAGATATAATAACTAATGGTTTAGATAATAGTGAATTGTTAAGTTTTGCAGCTTCAATAGAAAAGAAAAGCCAACACCCAATTGCTACCTCAATTGTGGAATATGCAAATGGTTTAAATACAAATTATTTTGAGCCAGAATCATTTGAAAACCTTTCTGGATATGGAGTTACAGCAATCGTTAACGACAAAAGTGTAGCATTGGGTAATGAAAAATTGATGAATAAATTTTCTATTAATATTGATGATTTTTCTGAATCTTTTGAAAAATTGAGCACTAAAGGTAAAACTATTATTTTCTGTGCTATTGATAATAAATTAAACGGAATTATTGCCGTGGAAGATCCAATAAAAGATACATCTAAAGAAGCCATTGAAAGAATGCAAAAATCTGGTTTGGAAGTCTTTATGCTTACTGGCGATAATAATATAACTGCCGAGGCAATTGCCAATAGAGTTGGAATTAAAAATTACTTTGCAGAAGTATTACCGAATCAAAAAGCCGAAAAAATTAAAGAATTACAAAAACAAGGCAAAATTGTGGCAATGGTAGGTGATGGTATTAACGATTCGCCAGCTCTTGTTACTGCGAATTTAGGAATTGCTATTGGAACTGGAACAGACATTGCAATTGAATCATCTGATATTACATTAATAAAAGGAAATTTAAACGGTGTAGTAGAAGCAATTGCTCTTTCAAAAAAGACAATACGCATAATTAAGCAAAATCTTTTTTGGGCTTTTGTATATAACACAATTGGAATTCCATTTGCTGCTTTGGGTTTCCTTAATCCTATGATTGGAGCATTGGCAATGTCGTTGAGTTCTGTTTCTGTAATTAGCAACTCATTAAGATTAAAACGAGTAAAATTATAAATAAACACATTTATATGTTTGATTCTAAAAAGGATTTCCAAAATTATATAACATATTGTTGAAATTATGTAACAACATTTAATTTTTATTTGATAGTTTGAAAGCAACATTATATTAATTATGAAAAAGAGAAATAACATATCGCAAAAATGGAGGAAGTTGACAGCAGTTATTTTGCTATTAAACTTTTTTATTGCTCCACTATTAATCGCATTTCCAACGGAGGAATGTGACGGTATGTGTTCGGTTAATTCGGAAATACATACTTGTGACATTACACATATTGAAAGTACAGAAATGGACTGTTGTGATATGATGGATATGAATCTTAATAATACTGTTTCTTATAATCATGGAATGGAGTTTTCCGATATTAATTGTGCATTTATAATTCACGAAAAAGTTAATTCCTCCTATCTTATTCCTAGAGCAAATGACAATAAAACGGAATTTGTACCAATTACTATAATAGATTTTGAAAAAGAAAATTTAAAAGTTGAACTATTTGAGCTAAAACTAGATTTTTCTTTAAGAGATAAGCCCCCGCTATATTTGTTTAATGAATCATTTTTGATTTAATACTACTCCATTTCTATGATTACGATTATTTGTAATCTCTCGTTTAGCTATTTATAATAGTTTCACAAACACTTACAAAACAAAATAATTTTTAAATGCTGAGGATTTTATGAACTCGAAAAAAGTTCTATTAGCTATTGTTTTTATAATTTCTATTGTAAAAATTACAGCACAATCACAAAATGAAACACTTCAAGAATTGATTTTAAAAGCAATTAAAGTAAGTCCGAAAATTGAATTATTAAAATCGAAATTAAATATAGCTGGTTCCAAAATTGAACAAAGCACAAATCTTCCCGATCCTATGTTAACATTAGGTTTGGTAAATATGCCAACAAATTCTTTTTCATTTACTCAAGAACCAATGTCTGGTAAAATTATTGGACTTACACAGGTATTCCCATTTCCAGGAGGATTAAAATCAAAAGCTGACGAAATAGCAATGGATACTTTAATTGTATCAAAAGAAATTGAAGATTTGAAAAATGAAATTAGAAAAAACATCTCTATTCTTTATTACGACCTACAATCTGTGCGCAAAGAAATTGAACTAACAAAAGAAAATAAAGCTTTGTTAACACAAATTTCTGATGTTGTAAAAACTAAGTATGAGGTTGCAGAAGCCAGCTTGCAAAATATTATTCAAGTAGAAGTTCAAATAACAAAAGAAGATGATAAAATTGAAGTTTTGCGAGGAAAGGAAAATAGTATTTTGTCTGAATTGAATGCTCTTTTATTAAGGGACGAAATAACTCCAATTATAACAGAAGAGATAAAACCAGTTGGCAATCATAAATTTTCTTCTACGTCACTAATAAAAGTTGCAAATGAGTATCGTCCATTTTTATTGGGTATCAAAGATTGGGAGCAAAAATCGAAATTGATGGAACACTCTGCATCTTATTTATTTTCTCCAAATTTTCAAATAGGATTGCAATACACACAAAGGGATTATTCCCAAGTATCAGGTCAAAATTGGAATGACTTCTTCTCCGTAGTTGTTGGCATTTCTTTGCCACTAAATTACGGCGGTAAGTATTCAGCAAAAATAAATGAAGCAAAATATTTACAATCGTTTTATCGTGAACAATATAATACTTCGGTTCAATCGTTGAACCAATCATTTGGTAAAATATCCGCAAAATTAAATGAATTGCAAGTTCGTAATAAATTAATTTCTGAAACACTGCTTCCACAAGCAGAACAGGAATTAAAAGCATCCTTAGCAGATTACCAAGTTGGAAGAATTGATTTTGTAAATGTTATAAATGCAGAAAAAAGTATTCTAAAAATTAAAATAGATTTATTAAAAATTAAAACTGATTATGCAAAAAACATTTCACAGCTTGAATTTTTAACCGGAAAAATAATTGTGCAAAGTAGTGAACAAGAGAGTGGAGAATTAAAATGAAAAACAAAATTGTAACATACTTACTTTTAGTGTTTTTAGGAGCAATTATAGGAGTAGGTGGATTTTATATAATTAATAACAACAATACAAATATAAATAATCACAGCGAAGAAGAAGGAACTCTTTATACATGCGGAATGCATCCAAATATTATTGAAAGTGAGCCTGGAACTTGTCCAATTTGTGGAATGAATTTAACTCCAATTAAAAATTCTAATAACAATAAGCCAGTTGATGATAAAGATAGAAAAATAATATACTGGCGCGCACCAATGAACCCCAATGAGGTTTATGATTCGCCAGGCAAATCACAAATGGGAATGGATTTAGTTCCAGTTTATGAAGACGAAGGTTCTGCTTCCGGAGTTGTTACTGTTGATGGCTCAACTTTACAAAGCATGAATGTTAAAATGGAATTTGTAAAAAACAAAAGTCTTTCGCCAATAATTTATACTAACGGAAATCTCCAAATTGATGAACGCAAAGAATTTGCTTTATCCACAAAATTTGATGGCTGGATTCAAAAGCTATACATCAATTTTACTGGACAAAAAGTAACTAAGGGACAAAAATTAGTTGATATTTATTCGCCAAAATTGGTGGCTGCTCAACAGGAATTAATTACAGCTGTTAATTATGAGTCGGCTCTTAGTGGTGTATCTAAAGGTGAAATGATTTCAAATATAAAAAGAAAGCTGGAGCTATTTGATATAAGTAATGAAGATATTGACAAAATAATTTCCACAAAAAAAATAAATAAATATATGACTTTGTACGCCCCTTTTAATGGAACTGTGCTTTCTAAAAATGTAATAGAAGGCGAAATGATTAAAGCAGGTGCGGAAATTATTAAAATGGCTGACTTATCAACTCTTTGGCTGAAAGCCGATGTTTATGAAAGCGACATAAATAAAATTGGCATTGGCGATAAAGCCGAAGTCACTTTCAGTTATAACCCAAATAAAATATATAGTGGAAATATTTCGTTTATATATCCAACTGTTAATCAAACTACAAGAGCTGTTACAGTAAGAATTGACTTAAAAAACATTAATGACGAATTAAAACCAGCTATGTTTGGCAACGTTATAATTTATGGAAATAAACTTAGTGAAACTTTAGCAATACCTGAAACCGCAGTTATACGTAGCGGTAAAAAAAATACCGTTATTCTATCGTTAGGTGAAGGGAAATTTAAACCCGTCGAAGTTAAATTAGGATTATACTCCGATGGCTTTTACCAAATACTTACTGGCTTAAAACAAAACGATGTAATTGTAAGCTCAGGTCAATTTATGATTGATTCCGAAAGTAGTCTTCGCGCTGCCGTAAAATTATTTTCATCCGACAAACCCAAGATAGAAGAAAAAGAGATGAATAATGGCAAAATGGAAAACTCGGAAATGGACAAAAAGCCGATTAAAGATGTAAAAAAAGAAGATACTCATGACAACGAAGCGTCAATAGTGCATTCTGGAATTATTGATGTTGAATCGATTGACAAAAATAAGGATGGAAAAGTATTCCAAGATCCAATGGACTGGAATGTAATTTCTGATAAAGATGGGAAATGCCCACTGTGTGGTATGTTCCTAAAGGAAGTTTCAATTGATGATGCGAAAATGAATTTAAAAATGAATGGTTTTGAATACAAATAGGAACGCAGATTATTATGATAACTATGATTAATTGTGATAAAATATTTTCTACGGAAATTATAAATATCATAACAATTTGTATTTCATCTTTGGAGAAATAAAATGGTAACAACAGATAATCAAAAAGATGGCTTAATTGCTAGAATAATTGAGTGGTCAATAAATAACAAGTTTATGGTTATAATACTTACGCTTGCAATTGTTGCTGGTGGATTATATTCACTTAAAAATATTCCCCTTGATGCACAACCCGATTTGAGTGATGTGCAAGTAATTATATATACAGATTATGCAGGGCAAGGTCCACAAATTGTTGAAGAACAAGTCACTTATCCTTTAACAACAAAAATGCTTTCAGTTCCATTTGCACAAACTGTCCGTGGATATTCCTTTTTTGGATTTTCAATGGTTTATATAATATTTGAAGATGGCACTGATATTTACTGGGCAAGAAGCCGCGTGCTCGAATACCTCAGCTCGCTTCAAAAAGATTTACCTAATGGAGTTGTTCCTACTCTTGGTCCTGATGCTACAGGACTTGGATGGGTTTATCAGTATGTGTTAAAATCGGATAAACGCGATTTGCAAGAATTACGCTCAATTCAAGATTGGTTTTTGCGATATGAGCTTTCAGCTCTTCCTGGTGTTTCAGAAGTTGCCAGCATTGGTGGATATGTAAAACAGTATCAAGTAAATATTGACCCAAATAAATTAGCTTCTTTTGGTATTCCCCTAAGCAAAGTTAAAGCCGCGATAAAAGCGAGCAATAATGATGTTGGTGGACGCTTACTCGAGATTAGCGAAATGGAATTTATGGTTCGTGGACTTGGTTACATAAAAAGCAAGGAGGATTTACGCCAAATTGTAATCGGATTTGCACCACAAACTGGAACTCCTATTTACTTAGAAAACGTTGCGTCAATTGATATTGGTCCCGAACTCCGTCGTGGTGTTGCTGATTGGAATGGTGAAGGCGAAACTGTTGGTGGAATTATTGTTATGCGATATGGCGAAAACGCCCTTGATGTTATCAATGCCGCAAAAAAACGATTAGAAGAATTAAAAAAATCTTTGCCTGATGACGTGGAAATAATTACTGCTTACGATAGATCGGATTTAATTAATGCTGCAATTGATAATTTAACATGGACATTGATAGAAGAAAGTATAATTGTATCAATAATAATTATAATTTTCTTGATGCATTTTAGAAGTTCACTTGTGGCAATTATAACATTACCAACAGCAGTATTAGCAGCGTATATTGTAATGTATTATCAAGGCATTAATGCCAACATAATGTCGTTGGGAGGAATTGCAATTGCTATTGGAGCTATGGTTGACGCGGCTATTGTAATGGTGGAAAATTCCCATTCGCATTTAGCACATGAACAAACCCTGCCTAAGGAGAAGCAACGCCCGCATTGGACACTAATTCTTGAATCGGCTAAGGAAGTTGGTCCATCAATATTTTATTCGCTGCTTATTATTTCGGTTTCCTTTTTGCCCGTCTTTACTTTGGAACAACAAGAAGGAAGATTATTTAAACCGCTTGCGTTTACTAAAACATACTCAATGGGAATGGCGGCAATACTTGCTGTAACAATTGTTCCAGTTCTTCTTGGCTATTTTGTTCGTGGTAAAATGCGAGCAGAGGAAGATAATCCTGTAACTAAATTTCTTGCAAAAATATATCATCCAATTGTTGATTTTGTAATGAAAAAAAGATGGACAGTAATTATTGCAGCAGCAATTTTGGTTGCTATTACAGTTATTCCATATTCGAAACTTGGTTCTGAATTTATGCCTCCATTATATGAGGGTGATTTGCTTTATATGCCAACTACTCTTCCAGGAATATCTATAACCAAAGCGAAGGAATTGCTTCAGCACACTGATAGAATAATAAAAACTTTTCCAGAAGTGAAATCGGTTTTTGGAAAAATTGGACGGGCAGAAACTGCCACTGATCCAGCTCCTCTTTCAATGATTGAAACAACAATTCAATTAAAGCCACAAGAAGAATGGCGCGAAGGGGTTACACCAGAATCATTAGTTGAAGAAATGAATTCAGCAATTCAAATACCAGGCTTAACAAATGCTTGGACAATGCCTATCAAAACACGAATAGATATGCTTGCAACTGGAATTAAAACTCCAGTGGGAATTAAAATTGCTGGTCCCGATTTGCAAGTTTTACAAAGGATTGGAAAAGAAATTGAACAAGTGGCTAAAACTATTGATGGAACTCGATCGGCTTATGCTGAACGCTCTGTTGGTGGAAATTACCTTGATTTTGATATTGATAGACAAGCTATTGCTCGCTATGGCTTAACAATTAACGATGTTCAAGATGTAATTATGTCAGCTATTGGTGGTATGAATATAACAAAAACAGTTGAAGGACTTGAGCGATATCCAGTAAATTTAAGATACCAACGTGATTATCGCGAAAGCATTGAAGAATTAAAACATGTGCGCATACCAATTCGTAATGGTGGTAATGTTTTACTTTCAGACGTAGCTAATCTTGAAATCAAAAAAGGTCCACCTATGATTAAGTCCGAAAACGCAAGACCTAATGCTTGGGTTTACATTGACATTAAAGATATTGATGTTGGCACTTATGTAAAAAATGCAAAAGAAGTTATTGCTAAAGAAATAGATATTCCAACTGGATATTCAATTATTTGGAGTGGACAGTACGAATACATGGAGCGTTCAAGCGAAAAGCTGGCTATGGTTATTCCAATAACTTTGCTAATTGTAATAATGCTGCTTTATATTAATACTAAATCTTGGACAAAAACTGGAATTGTTCTTCTTGCAATGCCGTTCTCTTTAGTTGGTGCTATTTGGTTTTTATACTTAGCCGGCTTTAATATGAGTGTTGCTGTGTGGGTTGGAATTATTGCCCTTCTTGGTGTTGATGCCGAAACTGGAGTTATAATGCTTTTATACTTAGATATAGCTTATGAGAAATTCAGAAAAAATGGAATTCTAAAATCTTTTGCAGATTTAAGAGAGGCTATTTTTGAAGGGGCTGTAAAAAGAATTCGCCCCAAAATGATGACAGTACTTACAACAATGTTAGGATTATTTCCTATTATCATTGGAACTGGAATAGGTTCTGACGTAATGAAAAGAATTGCAGCCCCAATGGTAGGAGGAATTATTACTAGTTTCTTGATGGAACTAACTGTATATCCAGCCATTTACTATTTAATAAAAAGAAGAGAAATGAGAAAGGAGATTGGCAGCAAAGCTATTCTTGAATAATAAAAATAAATAATTAAATATTTTTCTAAAACAAAGGAGTTACACAATGAAACAAATAATCAAAATGACCAGCATTACTTTAACAATAATGTTTTTATCAACAATGATGTTATCTGCCCAGATGGGTAATATGATGCACAAAGAGAACAAAACTGATAACAAGATGGATATTAGAAAAGTTGATGCAAATAAAGATGGAGTTGTTTATCAATGCCTTATGAAATGCGAAGAACCTTCTGATAAAGACGGTGATTGTGCAAAATGTGGAATGAAGTTATCAAAAATTTCTGTAGATAATGCAAAAACTGATATGAAGTGTGATAGTACAAAAAAGGGATGTTGCGCTGATAAAAAAGCAATGGATAGCAAACATGAAAAAATGAACATGGATCATTCAAAAATGGACCATTCAAAGATGATGGGTGAACATGCACAAATGAGTAATTCTATTGTCCGCGAAGGCACAATTGACGTAACAATTATTGATAAAAATGGTGACGGAAAAGTATTCCAAGATCCGATGGATTGGAATGTAATTTCAGATTTAAAAGGTGATTGTCCAGTATGTGGAATGACATTAAAAGAAGTTACTATTGAACAAGCTGTCTCTAACTTAAAGAAACACGGATTTGAAACTAAATAAAGAAGTTAACAACAGACCAATAAATACCTCTTTATTTCTAGTTTAGTTGTTTATATTTGCAATAATATATTTAGTGGTCAACAAATATATTATTGCAAAATATTTAATTAAAAATATGTGAGGTTAAATTATGTCATACTATATTTCAAAAACCATAAATGCAACTATGGATGAAGCATTTGCAAAAGTTTCAGATGCACTGCAATTGGTCGGTTTCGGTATTGTAACTGATTTTAATGTTAGCAATGCATTTAAAAATAAATTAGAGATCGATTTTAGACCATATAGAATATTGGGTGTTTGTAATCCTCCATTTGCAAAAAAAGCATTGGATGCTGATAATAAAATTGGTGTTATGCTTCCATGCAACATGGTGCTTCAGCTTATGGATAAAGGCGTAGAAGTAACAGTTATTGATCCAGTTGCATCAATGTCAGCTGTCGATAATCCAATTATAAAAGAAATTGCGCAAGAAATTAAAATCAAGTTAAACTCTGTAATCGACTCACTTTAACCAATATATATATTGAAATATTGCTTAGTTATTTAATTTCAATTGTTAATTTTACTGATAATATTACGATACTAATTTTTTATTAACTTAATTATTTTTTTTAAATGTTGAACCTAATGGATAAAAATAGACTATTGAAATTTGCTTTGTATCTATCAATTATTACAATTTTGTATAATATTATTGAAGGTCTAATTTCAATTAGCTTTGGACTTGAAGACGAAACCATTGCTTTATTTGGTTTTGGTATTGACAGCTTTGTTGAAGTTATTTCTGGAATTGGTGTGTTGCACATGATCCTTAGAATGCAAAAATTTGATATAGAGCAACATGACAAATTTGAAAAAACTGCTTTGCGAATAACTGGAACCGTATTTTATATTTTAGCTTTAGGGCTTATTCTGGGTTCAATAGCCAATTTAATATATAAAATTGAGCCAAGTACTACAATTGTTGGAATAATAATATCTTCCGTTTCCATTATAACTATGTATTTATTAATGAAAGCAAAGCTAAAAGTTGGAAACGAGTTAAACTCAGATGCCATTATTGCTGATGCTAATTGCACAAAAACTTGCTTCTATCTTTCCTTCATTTTACTTGCTTCAAGTGGATTGTATGAATTTTTTGGAATTGCTTATTTTGATATAATTGGAGCATTAGGAATTTCTTATTTTGCTTATAATGAAGGCAAAGAAGCATTTGAAAAAGCCAATAAGGACAAAATTGAATGCTGTGATAGCTGCCATTAAAATTTTAGATAGGCTACTAAAGAAATACCGCCAAAAATAAATAAGTTCGGCTAACGCAATTATTACATCCAAAAGAATTATATAAAAAAATAATTAATAATATGTCCCTTTTTCATCTTTCATCACACTACTTATCTTGAAAACATTAATTATTTTTTACAATAACTGGAGAAACAAAAATGAAAAAAATACTTACAATAATATTCGTAATAAGTATGATGAATATTTTTGCACAAACTCATGACAGAAACATGAATTTCACTGAACTCGATACAATTTCAGTATCCGGCACAGCAATAGTTGTTGAAACTGATTCAACACATTTATTGTATTTTCTAGATGAAAATGGTGATGGAATAGCCGAATATCATTTAAATTTTGGTCCTAATTGGTACACCCCTGATAGCTCTGATGCCGTAAAACCAGTAAATGGCGAAAGTATTTCCATAGTTGGTGGATTAAAAGATAGTTCCAGAATGGAAGAATCGACTATTATTGTTTATGAAATAAATGGTCTATTTTGGAGAGATCCATTCTTTTCAGAATGGAATAATATGGGGCATCGTGACCATAAAGCAAGAATTCATCATGGACGTAGATCTAGTTATGGTTTTGGTTGGAAACACGATAAACTTGAAAATATAACTGTAACTGGAACAACCTTAATTGATACAACATTTTATATGAATCATTATTATTTAGATACCAACAATGATAGTACACCTGATTACTTTTTGAATTTTGGTCCATTTTGGTTCCAACCAGAATCTGGAGCAGTTCGTCCTGAAAATGGTGAAATAGTTGAAATAGTTGGTGGACAAATTGAAACAAGTATGCAAGAGTCAGTAATAGTTGTTTATGAAATAAACGGATTGTTATGGCGGGATTCTGCTTCTATTGGAAACCACTTTGGTGGCGGATGGTTAGATGGCAATATGGATAGCTCAAGAACTTTTCACTCTCCCTTTGATGATGGTGACAATATGAAATTGCATAGCGGTTGGAATAAGTCTCATGGTTCTGGACACATGGATGGTGGTTTTCTTTTACCAGATTCTTTATTTTGTCAATTATTTGAAATTGCTCCCGAAAATATTTCTAATAGAAATGGTTTGAATGTATTTGCAAGCTATGAAATTAACATGTTCAGTTCTGATGGAATAAATATGCTAATGAATAACAACATGATGATGGGTAAAAAGATGAGTTTGGGTAATAATGCTGATTTTAATTTCCATTATTCGGATATGCAAATAGAAATGTACGCTGGCAACGAAAGTGAAATAGTTGTTAATGCATGGGATGATGTTACCGAAAGTTGGACAACAATTGATGCTACAGTTGATACATATAATAATACTGTTACATTTAGTTCGCCAGATGTAAGTAATTTAATAGTACTTTCTGCAACAAAAGTCACAAATATAAATGATAATGTAACTAACCAACCAACTGAATTTACATTATCGCAGAATTATCCAAATCCTTTTAATCCTTCAACAAAAATCTCTTTTACGTTAAAAAATAATTCAAATGTTACTTTAAGCATTTATAACATAGTTGGCGAAAAAGTGGCAACATTGATAAACGAATACAAAAATGCAGGTTCATTTACTGTAAACTTTAACGCTTCACAATTATCATCAGGTGTTTACTTTTATGAATTAAAAGCCGATGCAAATAGATTAGTAAAAAAAATGAGCTTACTAAAATAATTTAAAAATAAAATATTTATTAAATTAGAAAGAAGGAGTATATATATGCTCCTTCTTTTTGTTATTTTAGGTATTAGTTCATTACATCTTAATGGAATTAAAAAAGTAATTGGATATAAAAAATATAACATATCACAATTTTTCTGGAGATGAGTTAGAAAAACTGTTACGTTTATCAATCTCTGGAAATTCTGATTCATTTACTAAACTTTCCGAGTCAATTCAAACTATTGCTTTTAGTTATTTTAGAATTAAATATAGATTGGGCAAATTACAAAATATTGAAGATGCAGAGGATTTGGCAAATAATGTGTATCTTTCTTTTACTGAGCAATATGCGAAAATCCAAAATATTGAGCATTGGTTAAGACGCGTTCTATTTTTAGCATTCGTTAACTGGTACAAAAAACAAAAAAAATATCCCCATTTTGAATTAGATGAAGCTTATGGACAAACTGCTGAAAACCCAGATCCAGATATTTCATTAGATTCGGAAAAAGCTGTTCTGATTTTGAACAATCTAACAGAAAATAAGCGAAACATTATTGAAATGCGTTTTTGGAAAGGATTGAAATTTGGCGAGATAGCTGAAATACTTAACAAAAGCGAAGATTCGGTTAAGAAAATGCTCTATCGCACAATTCAAGAAATAAAAGAAAAGTTGGAGTAAATTGTCACGTTTTCCAACTTGGAACACTATATATGTAATGAACAATTAAGAATAATAACTATGACTACACAAGAAAAAATAATAGAACTTATTACAAAAGAAAACTTAACAGACACCGAGAAAAACTTCTTACTCAACTCTTTTAAGGAGATTCCTGAGCTAAATAATTATGAAATTGTTTATAATTTGCTCCACGATATGCAAAATATTTTTCATTTAAATAGCAATTTAATTTCAGAATATGTGCTAATTAAAAACAACTTACCATTAGAGGATAGTGCCAATATCCAATTTATTCCAATAATTGAAAAACACATTACTAAATGCTCTAAATGCCGCAAAGAATTTGAATTATTTAATCAAGAATTTGAAGAGATTAATAGCTTTGTGGGTAAAACGTTTGAACAAAATAATGAAGCAAAAGAACGTAAAGCTGTAACTGAAAAACCCAATAATATATTTAATTTATTTTCAACTAATTATGTATACGCAGCCGCGGCAGTAATTGCTTTTTTTACCATTTCTCTTTTTACTATTTCAGAAATAATTGTACCACCGTATGAAAATCTATCCGAATTATCTGAGCTTACAAATTATTCCACTACTCGCGGTAGAGTTTCGCAAGATTTTTATGATGGAATTAAAGCGCTTCAAGGTGAAAATTATAATATGGCAATTGATTTTTTGAGAAATGATATCAAAAACAATTCTGATGATGAAACAATATTTTATACAAATTACATGCTTGGCATAACATATTTTGAAAAATCAGAATCAAGTTTTTGGGGATTATTTAATTCTTATAATTCAACATATCTCGATAGTTCAATCGCTAATTTTGAGATAACTATTAACAAAAACAATTCTGAACTGTTTTCAAATATTAATTATAATTCCTATTTCTATATAGGAAAAGCATACTTATTGGACAGTAATTTTGATGAGGCAAAAAAACATTTGCAAATAGTTGTTGATAATAAAGGAAGCTACTTAAAAGAAGCCCAAACATTAATAGAAATAATTGATTCTAAACAATAATGAAATCGTATTTGATACTTATAAAATATTGTCTTTCAATTTTCTTAATCTTTACTCAATTGAGCATTGCTTCGCCGCAACAATCACTAAATGAGCTAAAAAACAAAATTGTTGGAAATACATTTCCACAAGAAATGCTTGAGAACTACGAATTCTATCTTCTAAATAATAAAATTGAATTTGACCAAGAATTAAATTTCCTAAGTGGTTTGAAATCATCTTTTGAAACGGAATATTTACAGAGCGTAATTCTTTTTAAGGAAAATGATTTTAGTAACGCTTTCGTTAAACTACTCAGTTTATTAAATACAAATCCAACATATTATCCCTATTATGAATTACTCACTAAAGCTGCACGAATAACAAACAATGAATCAAATGTTGAAAATAATTTTAATAAGATTACTTCAGAGAAATTTAAGAATTACTTAAAAGCTCAGCTTTCCTATCAAAAAGCTGAATATCTGTCCGCAAAAGAATTATTCAATATTGTTTTAAAAAGTGATTCAACTTCATTTGAAACTCTTTATATGATTGCATACACTCAACGAAATTTAGGCAAATATGATTCGGCTTTGGAATACTTTAATAAAGCAGTAAAAATAGTGGAGAGAAATGAAAAATTATTAGCAAAAGTTACAATCGCAATTGGATCTCTTTTCTATCTTTCGGGCAATTATGAAAAGGCGAAAGAACTTTATAAGCGTGGATTAAAGACAGCTTCCGAAAGTGGTAATAATACTGAAAAAATAAAAGCTTTATTAAATTTTGGAATGATTTTGGACGAGGAAGGAAATATTGATAAAGCCAGAGTAAATTTTGAAGAGGCGAGTAAACTAGCTGCTGAAATAGGCGATAATGAATTAGAAGCTACATGCCTTTCCGAATATGCAGTTTCATACACATACACTGACGAAAGAATTAAAGCACGAGAAAAATACGAGCAGAGTTTTCTGCTTTTTCAGAAGTTGAAAAATAAAAGACGTGTTGCTGTAACAGCCGTAAACATAGGAAATAGCTTTTTAAATGTTGCAAACTACAAGAGTTCAATTAAATATTATGAGCTTGGATTAAAAGAGGCTGGAGAAAATGTTAGAACTAAAATGCTTGCATTGCGTGGATTAGGAGATGTTTACACAAATCTATCTGATTTTGCAAAAGCACTTGATTATTATACAAAAGCTAAAATTTTAGCAAAACAAATTAATGATGTTCCAGCCAATGCAAAAATAAATATTGGTCTTGGAATTTTATATTTTAATCTGGAAATGCCACAAAAAGCGTTAGAGTTATTAAAGGAAAGTGAGCGTAGTTTAAGCGAAACAGAAAATCCTTATCTAAAATTAGAAATTGAACAAAAAATCGGGATTATATATAGCTCAATAGATTCGCTATCTTTAGCCTATTCTTATTTGAAAAACTCCACAAATTTGGCAAAAATATTTGGTGATATTTATTCCGAAATTCTATCCAATACCTTTCTTGTCGATATTTTAATTAAACAAGGCGATATTAATTTTGCAAGTCCTTTGCTTAATGAAACAATTAAAAGTACTATTGAAAATGATTACAAACAATTACTTGGATTGCAAAATCTTTTATTGAGTGAAATAAGTAAAGCTAAATTAGATAAGACAAATCAAATTAAATATATTTCAAGAGCAAAAACTTACGCTGCGGAATCAAATGATTTTAGCACTCTTATAACAGCCAACCAAAAATTGGGTGAAATTTATGAGCAAAATCACGAATTAGAAAAAGCCGAAAAATATTATCAAACAGCAATTGATTTGATTGAAAACAATTATAATAGCCTATTTACAAAATCTGATATACAAATTAAATTCTTTTCAAATTATTATTCTGTTTATAACTCGCTTATAAACTTGTATTTATCTGAAAGCAAGTTTTCATCTGCCTTCGAGTTGCTTGAAAAATCAAAAGCAAAAAACACAAATCAAAACTTGGTAATACTAAAACTCGAGAGTGCATTTAATAATGATAAATTATTAAATGAGTATTTTGATTTCACTTGGAAATTGAATAGCGGTTTATACAACGAAGATGAACTAAATTTAATTGCTGAAAGACTTAAAATAATAAAGGATTCAATCTCGCTGGTTAATCCAAATTATGGAGCATACTTAAATAATAATAGCCATTTTTCGTTTAATGAAATTCAAAAAAACTTAAAAGCCAATCAGTATTTTATTAGTTTTTTCGTTCAGAATAATTATTTATTTGCTTTTCAAATTTCATCACTTGGTCTAAAAACAAAACGAATAAATGTATCTCTTAACAAACTAAATGAGTTGAAAAGTGCAATTTCACCCTATTACAATAATAATATTGCCAACAATGAAATATCGTTTAATAAGGATTTATTTGCTTTTAATGCTGAATCAGCACAAGAATTTTATAAAAATATTGTTCAACCGATTGTATCAGAAATTCCAACCGATTCAAAAATAATATTTTCATTACCAAGTGAAATGATGAATATCCCATTTGAATTTTTAGTCACTAAATCCAACAGTGATTCAAGTCCCTATTTACTTGATGACAAACGATTTTTGATTAATGATTTTAATATTTCGTACACACCATCTGCTCTAATCTGGAATAAATTGAAAAACGATAATCGCTCAAATTCGAAAATTGCACTTTTAATTGGAGACCCATTTTTTGACAGCGATAATCAAGAAGCCGCTGGTATGCGTGGGTTAACTAGCGAGATGGATTTTAACTCAAGAAATATAAACAATCTTCGTCTGGAATATTCGGCAGATGAAATAGAAACAATTAGTTCACTTTTAGGTGATGAAAAAATATATTTAGCTAAAGATGCAACAGAAACGGCTTTCAAAAATAATGTTGAAAGAGCTTCGATAGTTCATCTCTCCACACACTCATTTTTGTACAAAAACAATCCGCTAATCCTTTTTTCAAATGACGACAAAGAAAACGATGGATTTTTAGAAGTAGGTGAAATTCTAAAATTGAATCTTAGAAGCGATATGGTTGTTTTAAGTTCGTGTAAGTCAGGACTTGGGCGGATTGATAAAGCTGAAGGTATAATTGGAATGCAAAAAGCATTCTTTGATGCTGGAGCAAAGAGTATGGTTGTTTCCCATTGGGATGTTGATGATAAATACACCTCCATTTTTATGAAGTATTTTTATTCATTTTTGAGTGATGGTTATTCTAAATCTGAATCATTACGATTAGCCAAATTAAAATTTATAAAGCTGAATAAAGCTAACCCTTACTATTGGTCAGCTTTTACAATTGCGGGTAATGATATGCCAATTGGAATAGAAATTAAAAATTATAATTTCGTAATTCTTTTAACTATATTATTTTCAATTCTGGTTTTAGGATTTTACTTTTTGTATTACCAAAGATATTGGGGGAAAAAAATTGTTAAAGCTATTTAAAATAAATAGGAAAATGTAAATAATTTAATGGAAATAAAATGATAAAGAAAATATTATTTTGTCTTGTGTTTTTAAGTGTATCGCTTTGGGCTCAGAATAATGAATTTGAAGTTATGCCACATTATATTAATTTCATGAATAAATTCGAAAGAATTAAGCGAGTTAGAATGTTTAATAAAGGAACTGCTGATGTTAAAATTGATAGCATTAGATATGATTTATCAATGCTACATATAAGAAATAATAACTTCACAAATTTTCCCTTAGTTTTAGCACCAGATTCTGCTATTTCAATTGATGTACTTCTTAATAGTTATTTTAATCTAAACAACAATGATTCAACTACTGTAATAAGCATATATATAGATGGGACAAACGACCCTCGCAATTTAAACGTGGGTGTGTATTTTCAAATGTTACGTGAAATGGATGGAACTATCCATGGCTCTGTAAAAGATTCTTCTAATTATATTGAAGGAGCAAAAATATATTTCTTTTTTGCTGGAATATATTTGGTTGATTCAACAGCTACGGATGCCAATGGAAACTATGCAAAACAGCTTCGTGCTGGCAATTATTTTGTTACAGCCCAAAAAGATGGTTACTATATGCAATATGGCAATTTAAAAAATTCTAATTTGGAAGCCGATTTTATAGAGGTTAGAAAAGATATTCCAAAAACAGTAGATTTTATATTGGAGGCCGAATTAGAAACTAACTTGTCAATTTCAGGTGTTGTTTATGATATTCTAAACGATGTTGTTTTAAACAAAGCAATTGTTGTTGTAAGAAAAGGTGACCACGATCCTACAAAAATTCAAGCTTCTTCACTTATTGATATTTCGCGAGATTATGCAGTTATGACCAACTCAAAGGGTGAATATAATATTAGAAATATTCAGGCTGGAGGCGGTTATTACATACAAGCCTTTTCTCAGTTCTATATTCCTGGATATTTTAATGAAATGAAAATGCATGAAACAAATTGGCAAAATGCAAATTCCATTAATGTGTTTGGCGGCGAAACTGGAAAAGATATTTATTTGGATAGGGATTCCTCTTTTGGTGGCGGAGTAGCTAAAGGTCATGTGCGACGAAACATTGCTCAACCCGATTCAACAAAAAATGCTTTAATATATGCAATTTCAACGTCCAATAACAAAGCATATACTTACAGCTTTGCTAATGCTTCGGGAGATTTTGGCTTGCAAGATTTACCAGGTGGCAATTATAAATTGGTAACTGATAAAATTGGTTATAATAGTTCAATCAGCAATGACTTTTATATTGGTTCAACTCAAGATACTGTTTTAAACATTGATCTAGTTTTGCTACCAACCTCTGTTAAACAAATTAACCAAATTATTTCAACATTTAGCCTTTCGCAGAATTATCCTAATCCTTTTAATCCTTCAACAAAAATATTTTTTACATTAAAAAATAATTCAAATGTTACTTTAAGTATTTATAACATAGTTGGCGAAAAGGTGGCAGTTGTGGTAAATGAATATAAAAATGCAGGTTCATTTACGGTAAATTATAACGCTTCACAATTATCTTCTGGTGTTTACTTTTATGAATTAAAAGCCGATGCAAATAGATTGGTAAAAAAAATGATATTAATGAAATAGTGTCATATGACCAAATATTGAAGATGCAGAGAATTTGGTGCATATATTTGCTTCCCTTTTGCTGAGTAATATGGAATTATTTGTTTTTTTGTAGTAAAAACTCAATTCTTTCCAAATTACCATCAATTTTAGGATTTGGAGCAATATTGAATATTTTACAAAGCAAAGGATAAACATCAATATTCCAAAGTGTTCCAGTTGCAAATCCATTTCTAAATTGTGGTCCAGATGCCAAAAATATTCCGTGCATATCAATGTTTGTGTTTTCAAATCCGTGATTGCCTTTGTTTGCGTATTTGCTCATTCTCTTAAGCTGTTTGTTATCTACAATTGACCAGCCAAGCTCGGATACTAGAAGAATTGAAAAAATGTTATCATTTTTATTAAAATGATAATAATGGGGCATATTTTCTTTTTTATAAACACGATAGTGAATTTGGTTTCGTTCAAGACGTGCGAAAACGGAGTCATAATCACTCTCACTTGGCTCAATCATAGAAAGAGTTTCGGAACCAGCAAATTTGTAATCGAGTCCTGATAAAATATTTTCAATATTAATTGTTCTTGCAACATCAACTTCAGTCATTCCATGATCGGATAAAAATATTACATTTACACTATCTTGCATTCCAATTTCGGAAAGTTTTTGGTTTAAATAGCCTACTAAAGTATCTACTCTTTGAATTGATTGATTTATTTCGGCCGAATTTGGACCAAAATCATGCCCGTATGAATCGGTATCGTGGAAATAAAGGGTTATAAAATGTGGTCTTTCATTTTGCGGTAACTGTAACCATTCGGCAATTCCATCAATTCTCTCGCGATATGGAAGATTATGCTCATATTTTTTATAATAAGTTGGACGCCTTTTTGCTTCATTTACTTCAGAACCTGGCCAAAAGAAGCTTGCGGAAGTTATATTGTTCTTTTCAGCAGTTTCCCAAAACGCTTCTCCTTTATACCAACTTGAATTTCGCACAGCAGCAGAATCACCCAATCGATAAATTTCTCCATTTGCAATATTTTCAAATTTGTTGAAAATTATTCCATGATTTTCAGCATACATTCCAGTAATTATTGAAATATGATTTGGGAAAGTTTTACTTGGGAATACTGGACGTAGTGAGGAAGCACAAACACCATTTTCAATTACTTTCTCCAAGTTGGGTGTAATATCACGATTTAAATAATCCCATCTAAAACCATCAAACGAAACCAACAAAACATATAGTTTTGGTTGGGCAATAAGAGCTGTTGCACAAATTAATAATATAAAAAGAAATTTTTTCATTTAAGTCTCAAAAATAATTTAAAATTCTAATGCTAAATTTACACTCCACCATCTTTCTCTACCATACCAAACAAGGGCTGAGTTTGATGAATGATTGGCACCATCA
>PCUD01000095.1:26067-26448 GCA_002786785.1 Ignavibacteriales bacterium CG18_big_fil_WC_8_21_14_2_50_31_20
TTTCGGTTAAATAGCTAAAACCAAAATTTAAGTCAAAGATATTTGTTTGTGGTAATTTCCACGAATTAATTCCTGCATCGTTTGGATTTGTGCGTAAATCGGAATTATACTGCGCGTATTGGTTGTCGCTAAACCGATAAATTGGCATTATAAAAAGTTCAATAGTGGAGGTTAAATGAAAACTATATTTTATTGATAAAGATGCTAAAAGCATTGGATAACCGCCAACGTATAAATCCTTAACATAAGAATTATAACTTTCCTGTTGGTTTGGGTTACTCTCGGGATAAATTACAGCACTAACATTGTTTGTCCATTTATTATTTGAAATTGAAAACATTCCACTAAATAAAAGGTTTTTAGCAGCTTGATAATTACTTT
>PCUD01000110.1 GCA_002786785.1 Ignavibacteriales bacterium CG18_big_fil_WC_8_21_14_2_50_31_20
TTTTCGGATTATGAATCAATAAAGAATTATTTAATAACCAGCTAAAACAAAGCAAAATAGCATATAGGTAGGTAGTACCTATTCAAAAATAGGTACCAACTACCTAGAAAAATGGGTAGTAACTACTCATGTGCAGTCTTCCTTTTTAACTTATTTTGCATTAAAATATTATTAGAAAAACGATATGAACTTAGGTAATTTTTTTTCTATCATAATTAAATGCTTTACTAGAATTAAAATCATAAAAAAATGAAAATACCAAAATCAATAGTCAACATTATTTTTTTTGCTTTAGCATTAGTATTTCTGTCCTCAGGAGTATTAAAATTAATAGATTTTCAATCATTTAAAGAATCAGTTCATTCATATGACATTTTTTCTGAGTTCACCACAAATATTGTAGTCGTTTGTATTGTATTACTAGAATTATTAATAGCTTGTTCAATGCTTTTAAGTATTTGGCCTAGAATTGGTTTGATAAGCTTAATTTTTCTATTGTTTTTCATGAATGCATTCACATTATATTCAGTAGTCGAAAATAAACACTGGGTATGTCAATGTTTTGGAGAAATATTTGCAAATGAAATTAATTATATAACTATTCTTAGAAATTTGATATTACTGACTTTAGCTCTTTCAGTATTCTTTTCAAAAACTGAATATAATTCTTTCGAGAAAGTACTTGAGAAATATTATCTCAGAATTATTATTGGAATTGTTCTGTTTGGCATATCTTTTTCGATTTATCATAAGTTGAGTAATCCAGAAAAACATGTGCTGAGAACGAATGATACGATTCCAAACATTAAATTCTTACCAATCAATGGAAATGATACTATTGATACATCAAAAAGAAAACAACCATTTCTCATTTTTGTTTTTTTTGATGTAAGAGATTGTACAACATGTCTTTTGGAAGCTTACTTGTGGAGAAATCTTTTTGAAAACTACAAAAATGATGTTATGATTGTAGGAATAGGTAGTGCCCCGAGTATTGATGTTCTAAAAATATTCTTAAAACATAAAAAATTGAGATTCCCTGTGATGTATGACGCAAATAAAGAGATTACTCAAACTTTTAGTTTTTTCACACCCCAAAGAATTTTATTGGATACTAAAAATGAAATTCTAGACTTTGAAAGAAGTACTGATAGTTTAGTAAAACAAAAAAGATTTATCGAAAAGTTAAAAAACACGATAGAAAATTATAAAAATTAGTTGTCTGGAGAAAAATAACCTTAATTATCACTTATGGAGTCAATATGAAAACTATAATAAAAAGAACACTACTGTTATTCACAATTATTGTAACAGTATTAACAATGATACCGCAAAATAGTACTAAAGCGAATTGGAAACCCTGCTCTGGAGCAGTGAGTGGAGGAGATATTGAAGTTTATTGTTGGGGATGTCAAGATTATGATATTTGTGGACACGTCCCGGGTAGTATGTGCTGCTGGAGTAATCTCGATTAAAAAAACTGATCTAACATTAATAATCCTCCAGACAACTAAATAATATTCACATTAAGACAGTTTTATATGAATTGAGATCAAAATGAAAATAATTCTTTATTTCAGTACTCTAATAATTTCATTATCTATGTTAGCATGTAGCCCGGATAAGAAAATAAAAAATATTAAGTGTAACATGATCCATAAATATGGCATGTCGACGGGCAATGATAACGAAATATTTGGATTAATAAACTGTTTCGCTATTGATAAAAATGAAAATTTATATGTTGCAGATGGTGCATTTAAAACTATAAAAAAATTTTCCACAAATGGTAAATATTTGAAAACCTTTGGTGCAGGAGAAGGAGAGGGACCGGGTGAATTTGAAAGCATTCAAGATATGGATGTTGATTCTTTAGGGAACTTATATATTGTAGATAAAATCTTAAGGAGGGTTACAGTTCTTGATTCAGCGAACAATATACTGTTTACTTTTAAATTACCTTTTATCCCCGCACAAATCACAGTGCCTCAATCTTTTAATGCATTTATAACTGGTTTTCCATTTTCGTATAATGGAGACATGATTTATAAATATGATCTCACAAGCACAAATTATGATAACCCAGCAAAAATCTTTTGTGCAAGAATTAAAAATAAAGATTCTCTTACTATTGAAATGGCAGGAAATTCTGGAAGACTTTCAAAAGATAATAATGGTAATATAATTTTTAGTTTTTTCTTCCCTTATGAGACTAGAGTTTTCTCATTAAATGGTAAATTATTAAAAAGTTTTCATAGAAATGTTAGTTTTTTCAGAAGCCCCTATTTTGATTCAGAAAAAAGGTATGTAATTGCCCCTTCTGGTAATCGGGGGGTGCTTTTTTTCCCGCCTAATATTATTGCAAATTTAATTTATAAAGCGAATGGAGAAAAAACATCCGCTTTTTTTATTGATTTCTTTGACTATAATAACCAATTCTTTTTAGGAACGATAGATATAAAAGACATTGGCATTGAAAAAATACGATATATAAAAACAGATGCAAAAGGATATGTATATATTGATATTTTGGAGCCATATCCACAAATATTAAAATACAAAATGAGTGTTAAGAATTGATAATATGTGGACAAAATATTTTTTCATAGCAATTTTGTTTTTATATAATAATCTTAATATCGCACAGATAAAAAGCATTCTTCCCTCTGAGATACAATGGAAACAGCTGTTGGCAAAAGGCACAGATATTCTATTTTTGGGTGGAAAAGACAAAGAATTAGTTGTTTATTCAAATCTCGAAAAAAAAAATATTTGTAGTATTAAAAACGGGAATGCTTATGCAATCATTGGTTCCAATACTGAAATTGTTGCATTCCATCAAAAGAGTGAAGGTGATTCAAATTATTATACTGAAATAGATATCTATAATTATAAAGGAGTGAAACTAAAAAATATTAAAATACCAAATGTTCAATTGGTATGTGATGCTACTTATTCAGAGATTTTAAAAGAATTTGTATTTGCTCACATTAATATTGAAGATTATTATAAGGGTGTATTGGAAGATGGAATAACTACTGTGAAGGTCAACAGTTTTAATGGCACAAAGTTAAATGTTTCAAAAAAATGCAAACAGGACCCACCCCCAAATAGTATTAATTTGCCTCTAATAACCGTTTCAGATAAAATATTTCTTTGTTTTAAAAACCAATATTTGATTGATGTTTATTCAAAGAAGGGTATTAAACTTTTTGAATTATCCAATAATAACTATAAACATAAACCATATTCAAAAAAGGAGATTAGTTGCTTGGATGGAATGGAAAGAGCATATGCTGTTGAAAATCAGAATTATCCAAGTATTTTGCAAAAACTTTGTATTCCAGATAAAAGAACAGTTATGGTGTTTCGTAAAATCAGACCATGTACGGAGGTATTATACGCTGATTTTTTCTCTTCCGATAATGGGAAGTTTTTAGAAACTCGGCATTATAAATTAAATTGGAAAGATAAAATTATTGACATAATAGTAGCCAATAAATTTATTTATGTCTTGACGAAAAATCGTGAGTCAAACGAATATGTTCTAAATAAATTTACTCTGTAACAATTTTATGAAAAGAATTAGAAAATTATGGGTCATTTATTTTTTTATTGTAATATTTTTATTTGTGTGTGGATACTTAATCGCCCTAAAGGTTGGTAATAGACAATTAGGAAATAGTGATTCAGTTGACGTAAATCAACCCATACAAGCCTTCCTGATAAAATCGGATGTGATTAAGAAAAATTGTAATCTTTACAAAATAAATCCTCGTGTTTATATAAGTACTATTTATGGTGAACTTAGTAATAATTTTAATGCATTTGATAAATATGATCTAATTAGAGCAAAATGGGGTTTTGATCCATCGATTGGATTTGGTCAAATGAAAATATCAACTGGGAAATGGTTGGAAGATAATTTTGCCGGAAGTTTTGGTATAGGAAGAAGTACAAATAGAGAAGAGTTAATTGAAAAACTGTCTTCGGATAATATTAATATTAATTACTCGATTTTTTATGTCAAACTAATTATCAACAAATATCATCAAAAGTATTTTGATGATCCTTCTGTTAAAACTATTGCAACATATTATAGTCGTGGAATAGATGTCCCAAACAGAAATATTGATAAGAATTATTTCAATTATATTGGGGTTACTGCTGATAGCTTTTATTATTCTAACCTCATTCTGAATGAATTTCCAAGATGAGAAAATATTTAGGAATGAGAAATCAATATCTTCTTGGAGGTATCATAGGAAGTGCTTTTATTATAAGCTCAATCCTTTTACACCATGAATTTTATAAAAAAGATATAAGTATCATACCACGTGTTAAATGGGACCCGAGTACAATTAGACGTGGGTCGCTTTTTGAGTATAGAGAAAACCTTACGAAGTGTTTGACAAATATTGTTATTCATCATTCTGGATTCAAATTCAAACCTGGTCCAAATTATTTATTAGCATACCAATTATCTATGGGATATGACGATATTGCTTATCATTTTATAATAGACAAAGATGGAGATATTTATGAAGGACGACCTATTAATTTTATGGGAGCACATGCCGGACAAACAAAAGAAGCCAATGAACTTGCTGATAAAATCAGAACTGGAATTATAAGTGATACACCTATTATTTCAGCATACAAATTAGACCCTGATTATGGGGCAATTGGTATTTGCCTGGATGGAAATTATGAACTTGAAAAAGTACTAGAAGTACAATTAACGGCGTTGAGATATTTATTGAAATCTTTATGCTTCCAATATAAAATAGGCAAAGCAAATATTTTTCTTCATAACGAGGTTAAAGAAAAAATAGTGCGAAAACGAGGTCTGACATTTGTCGGCAACGAAACGGTTTGTCCTGGCAAATATGCTCGTAATAAAATTAAGCATTTAATAAGTATTTTATAAATATTTATTTAGGTATAGAGATAAGCAATATTCTTATACCACAGCATTTATAAGTGAGTATTTTGTTACTTTCAACCCTATTCTTATTACTCAAAGTATTTGTAATACATTTTTTCATTAGTGATTTGCAAATTAACGTTTATATGTTTAATGATGTGTACTTTATTTTTTATCTAAAAAAATATCTTTAATTTATTGCTATAGAAAATTGTTAAAATACCTTGCCCATGAAGTAGGGTTGCTAATCAATGAAAAATTTAAATATAGTGGTATATGTTTTGGGAATTATATATAATCTATTTTATTTGTAAGGGGTTTTGTACTCTCAATTAATATTTATTTTTGTGCGTATGTGAGACAAGAAAATTAAGTTGTGAACTTGTACAATTCAATCTAATTGTTATAATAATTATTTTTATATTACACATTAAAGAAACTCAATTTAGTGTCAATAAGTTCAACCAGTATCCGCCGCCCGACAACAGTTACTGTTATTTTTCTTGCCATTACATTATTGGGTATTTTTTCCTTTTTCA
>PCUD01000168.1:0-3929 GCA_002786785.1 Ignavibacteriales bacterium CG18_big_fil_WC_8_21_14_2_50_31_20
TTCAAGATTCCTTAGAACTTGGTCTATCAAATTGGGTAATCAATTTAACTTATCAGAACGCTGCTGGTTCTGTTGATTTGTCCGATACAACAGACGAAAATGGAAACTACTGTTTTAACGATTTGCAATCAGGAGGCTCATATACAGTTTTTGAAACACAAAAGGAAGATTGGCGACAAACATTTCCAGATTCAACCTATACGATAATACTTGGGAATGGTGAAGGTGTAGGAAATATTAATTTTGGAAACATAAGTAAACTCGATTGTGTAACCCCTCCATCTGATATGGTTGCATGGTGGCCATTGGATGAAATTTCTGGTTCAACATCAATTGATCTTGCAGGGTTTAATAATAGTGGCACACATATAAACGGCCCTGTTCCTGCTACAGCAAAAGTTTTAGGCGGGCTAGAGTTCGATGGAATTAATAACTATGTGGAAGTTCTGGATCACGCTGAACTAAGCTTTGGTACGGGTGATTTTTCTTTCGATGCATGGATTCAGACAACGGACAGCGCTGGTGCGAAAGACCTGGTTGACAAACGAACTTCGTCAACGGGTTTCATAGGATATTCCTTCTTTGTTAACGACGGTAAACTTAGTCTGCAAATGGCTGATGGATCGTTTACAAATTATGTTTCGTCGGTTTTTGTTGCCGATGGAAAATGGCATCATATTGCCATAACTGTTTCAAGAGCTGACGCAAAAGGAATACTTTTTTATCTCGACGGTGTGGATACACAATTCGGCGACCCTACCTTGCACCCAGGGTCACTCAACAATAATGGCCCATTAAGAATAGGTAGTCAATCATTCTCTCTTGCTTATCAATTTAAAGGAATCCTTGATGAAATTGAATTGTTCAACCGAGTGTTAACGAAAGAAGAAATCGTGTCAATTTATAATGCTGATGCCTACGGAAAGTGTAAACCGAATAAACAAGATTCGTGCCTGACGAAAGCCTGGTCGCCGCTTGGGACAGGAATAAATAATGGGACGAATGGTGAAGTGTGGGCTCTTGCAGTGATAGGATCGGATCTTTATGTTGGCGGAAACTTCACTACAGCCGGAGGCAACACAGTAAATCATATTGCAAAATGGAACGGCTCCAGTTGGTCTCCGCTTGTGAGCGGCAGTAATGGAGTGAACGGGATAAATGGAACAGTAACTGCACTCACGGTTATCGGGACTGATCTTTATGCTGGTGGTTGGTTTACTAATGCAGGAGGAATTCCAGCAGAAAATATTGCCAAATGGGATGGCACAAATTGGTCAGCGCTAGGAAGCGGACTTTCGGCAGCTGGCGCTATTAATGCTCTTGCGTCAATGGGAAATAATATTTATGCAACTTCATATATTTTAGATCCGACATTGGGTGGGCCTGGTAATATTATCGTCAAATGGGATGGTTCAAATTGGTCGCTCTTAAGCGTGATGGATGATTACGTCTCGTCGTTTTTGGTTGACGGAACAAACCTTTATGCCGGAGGGCAATTTACAATGGCTGGAACGGTGCCTGCAAATCGTATTGCTAAATGGGATGGTGCAAACTGGTCAGCGCTTGGATTAGGAATGAATTATTTTATCGGAGGAACAGGGCTTGAGATGATGGCGGGGAATCTATACGCAGGTGGACGATTTACAACTGCTGACAACAATTCTGCAAATTATATTGCAAAATGGGATGGTTCAAATTGGTCGCCATTCTTATCAGGTATCAATAACGGGATGAATAATGAAGTAGAAGGTCTTGCAGTTATGGGAACTGATCTCTATGCATCTGGAAGTTTTACAACTGCTGGAGGAGTAAGTGCAAATAGTGTTGCTAAGTGGAATGGCACTAGTTGGTCACCTCTGGGAAGTGGAATGAATGATGGTGTGTGGCGGCTTGCTGTTATCGGACAGGATTTATATGCCGGAGGTATATTCACTACAGCCGACGGTTTTAGTGCAAATTATATTGCTAAGTATTCGTGTGGCATTCCTGTTTCGGTCGATGAGGAGAAAACAGAGAATACTTTACCAACAAGTTTCAAACTGGAACAGAATTATCCTAATCCATTTAACCCAACTTCTACTATCAGATATTCTATACCAAAAGAAAGTTTTGTTAAAATTAGTGTTTTTGATATTCTTGGTAGAGAAATTAAAGTGCTTGTAAATGGAGAAACTAAACCCGGATTTTATGAAATAGTCTTTGACGCAAAAGAATTTGCCAGTGGAATTTATATATATAAAATAAGTACACCATATTTTAATCAAAGCAAAAAAATGATTTTGATGAAATAGCATTATTGTTAAGAATTAATTCAATTATACATTTTATAAAATTGTTTTTTTCAAAAAAGTGTTGCTCAAAAATGAGTAGCACTTTTTTATTTTTTGTTAATTAAGTATTTCAATTTTGTACTTATTCTAAAATTTATAAAAAAATAGCCGACAGATATTTTATCTATCAGCTATTATATATAAATAATTTTCTAAAGAAATTAATTGCATCCAGTATAAATAAGCTCATTTGTTGAAGTATTGTAACTGCCTACTGAATTCCAAGTAAAATTTGGATTTATTCCACAAATTCCAAATAAAGAAAAATTCCCATATTTACGATCACCTGCAGGATTAAATTCAGTTATTCCTGTTAATCCATTGTAAGTTGTTGAAATAGTAACATATTCCGATAAAAGATTTGTAAATTCGTAATTTGTGCCAATAGATTCATAAGCAATTGAAGCAATCTTCAAAGCATCGTATGCTGCAAAAGTATAAGCATCTGGTTTTTGCTGAGTGGATTGTTCAATGGTATTAAAAAGTGAGCTCCATTCTGATTCATTTTCGGCCGAAAGGGCAAATAAGGGACTTACAAATTCAACACTGTTTGCAAAACTTGCTGCATTAACATTTGAAACAATTGCTGTACTCATTGCGGAACCATTACTTCCAAACCAAAGTGTTGTAGAAAGTTGAGTGTTTGATTTTGCGAGGGCAAATATGTCAGTAATTTCATCAAATCCTGCTAGATAAATTGCCGTTTCTGAAGGATTTGATGATGTATTTATACTTGTCACAATTTCGTCTATAAGGTTTTGTGTTATAATATCGTCATTTGAGTATTTTATCGAATCAATTACAGTTCCACCAAGATTTACAAAACTTTTTGTCATACTTCTTTTTAATCCAATATTGCCATCGTCATCTCTATAAACGGCAATAACATTTCTAATTCCTTTTTCCCATATCAACGCTGCAATTGCAACTCCTTCTGGTTTATCATCGGGACAAATGCGCAGAATATGGTCGTCAGCTAAAGCAAGAGAACTTGCTGTGCTGCTCATACTAACAGCAAAAATATTATTTGCATCTAGCAACGGCTTAATTATGGATAATTCAGCACTAGATTGGGGACCAATTATAATTTCGACTCCATCTGAGATTAATTGAATGGTTGCCGAATATGCCAATGCAGGATCAAGTTTTGTATCAATTACTTTTAATACAAACTTAAGATTTACATCATTGGTTTTATATTTTTCATTAATTTCTTCAACTGCCACTTCTAATGCAGCTTTTGTAGTAATTCCAAGCGATGACCAATTTCCAGTTAATGAAACCAAAACACCAATTATAACTTCATTTGGTTCAGCCGGTGGGTCAACAATTTTGGAATCATTACAACTGATAAAAAACATACTAAATGCAAAAAACAAATAAATTACTCTTTTCATACTATCTCCACATTTTAAACTTGATAAACATATCTAACATTAAAAATATTTTGTAAACTAAATTATAAAAACTTGACTACTTAAAAAACTAAAATATGTATTAAAGGGCTCAAATTTATTTGTTTTAACCCTAAATATGCATTAGAAAAGCATTAATGCATATTCGACTAACTCGCTCTAAGCGTTTATACCAATGTCACTT
>PCUD01000168.1:3967-9331 GCA_002786785.1 Ignavibacteriales bacterium CG18_big_fil_WC_8_21_14_2_50_31_20
AACAAAAAGTAAATTTGCGAAATGGTTAGTTTTGGAAATAAAATTTGGGAGCATTGTTTTTTTTTTTTGAAATTGAAGGATTATTTTAAAACTGTTATTTGTTTGCAGTAACTCATATACTAAAGTAAATAGCAAAGTATTATCTTTTGCCATTTACTTCAGTAAATAGATTTATTTTATTTTTAATCTTGCAAATATTCATTAATTGCAGCGGCTGCTTTTCTTCCTTCTCCCATTGCAAGAATTACAGTTGCAGCTCCAAGAACAATATCGCCACCAGCATAAATTCCATCAATTGAGGTCTTCATTTTTTTGTCAACTATTAAATTACCCCATTTGTTAACTGCAAGTTCTGGAGTTGTTTGGCTAACTAAAGGGTTGCTACCATTGCCAATTGCCACAATAACCGTATCAACATCTAACATAAATTCACTACCTTCAATTACAACTGGTCGGCGGCGACCTGATGAATCGGGTTCACCAAGTTCATATCGCAAACATTCCATTCCACTTACGCGGCTTTTATCGTTGCCTTTTATGCTTTTTGCATTTTGTAAGAATAAAAATTGAACGCCTTCTTCTTTTGCATGTTCAACTTCTTCAACACGAGCTGGCATTTCTACTTCTGTTCGGCGATAAACAACGTAAACATTTTCGGCACCTAGTCTAAGAGCCATTCGGGCAGAATCCATTGCCACATTTCCACCACCAAGTACTGCAACATTTTTGGAATGAAAAAATGGAGTATCGGAATTTGTTTCGTCATATGCCTTCATCAAATTTGCACGAGTTAAATATTCATTTGCTGAAAAAACTCCTACAAGATTTTCGCCTTCAATTCCCATAAACATTGGCAATCCGGCTCCAGTTCCAATAAAAATGGAATCGAAACCATCTTTTTTCATTAAATCGAGCAATTTACGAGTTCTTCCAACCACAAAATTTTTCTGGAATTTAACACCCATTTTTTCAAGAGTTGAAACTTCTTGGTCAATAATATCATTTGGAAGTCTAAATTCTGGAATTCCATAACGCATAACTCCACCTAATTTGTGGAATGCTTCAAAAAGAGTTACATCATGTCCTTCGCGACGAACATCGGCTGCAACTACAAGTCCTGCAGGACCGCTTCCAACAATTGCAACTTTTTTGCCAGTTTCTGGTTTTACTTCTGGCGGAGTAATGGTACCTTGTTCTCGTTCCCAATCAGCAACAAATCTTTCAAGACGACCAATTGCAACAGCTTTATCAACGCTTTTATTAAATTTTCCGGTTGCACAATTAAGTTGGCATTGTGTTTCTTGCGGGCAAACTCTGCCGCAAATTGAAGGAAGCAGGGAAGTTTCTTTTATTACATCAATTGCACTTTGGAAATCGTTATCGGCAATGTGCTTTATAAAACCTGGAATATTTATTTCAACTGGGCAATCGGAAATACATGCTGGTTTTGCACATTGAATACATCGCATTGCCTCAACGCGTGCTTGCTCGGCAGAATATCCCAAAGCAACTTCTTCCAAATTATGACTGCGAATTTTTTCATCTTGGGCAGGCATCATTTGTGGAGGAATTGCTAATTGTTCTTTTTTTGTAATTGGTTTTTCTCTATTAAAAATTTGGTCAAATAACATTTTTACTTGTTCATTTATCTCTGCTTGTGAAAGGTGACTCATTTTTTCTCCTCTAATTTTGCTTCAAATTCTTTATCAACATTACATTTATGAAGAGCTTCTGTTTCAAGTCCTTTATAAGAACTTAAACGAGCCATCATATTATCAAAATCGACTAAATGACCATCAAATTCTGGTCCATCAACACAAACAAATTTTACGTGATTTCCAACATTTACTCTGCATCCACCACACATTCCAGTTCCATCAACCATTATTGTGTTTAACGAAACTTGAGTAAAAACTCCGTAAGGTTTGGTGGTTAGTGAGCAGAATTTCATCATAATTGGAGGACCTATTGCAATTACCATATTTGGTTTTGTAGCTTCATTTTCGCAAAGTTCTTTAAGTGGGGCAGTAACTAAATCTTTTCTTCCATAAGAACCGTCATCAGTACAAATAATTAAATTATCTGCAATTGCTTTCATTTCTTTTTCAAGAATAATTAAATCCTTATTTCTTGCACCAATTATTGTTGTAACTTCATTTCCAGCGGCTTTTAATGCTTGAGCAATTGGATGCAAAGGAGCAACTCCAATTCCGCCGCCAACGCAAACAACTTTTCCAAAATTTTCGATATGTGTCGGTTTTCCAAGTGGACCAACTAAAACTGGTAAATCATCACCAACATTAAATTGTGAAAGTTCTGTTGTAGTTTTGCCAACAACTTGAAAAATAAGCGTAATTGAGCCTTCTTCTTCGTTTGCATCTGCAATAGTAAGCGGAATTCTTTCGCCAAATTCTTCATCAGTTTGAAGAATTATAAATTGCCCCGCTTTTCTCTCTTCAACAATTAATGGAGCATGAACTCGCATTAAATATACATCTGCTGATAATTGTTCTTTGTGGAGTATTTTTGCCATAAGTTAATCCTTTAGATTCTAAACCAAAATTTATTAGATATTTAACAACAACAAAATTACCAAATTATGCTTACTTAACAAAAGGGCTAAAATTAATATTTTATCCAGAAAAGGAATAATTGTTAAATTGTTTATAATCTTAAATATTTGGAACTAAAAACTATAAAATGAATAAAGTATTTTGCTAGTTATACGTCTTCCACATAAAGTTTATGAAATAAACTAAAACATCCATATCTTTACACCCTTGTTTTTTTAATTAAAAGTGAATTTTATGAAATTTCAAAAGTTAATCTTATTATTTTGTTTACTGTTATTTTCAACTTATATCTTTGCTCAAAATGATTATTATTCTGGTACAGATGGACAAAACGGAACATTGCTAAAATCTATTCTTCACAACAAAATTCGTGACCATATTAGATTCCCATATTCATCAGGCTCAACCGACGTTTGGGATATATTAAAACAAACTGACCGAGACCCAAATAATTCATCCAATGTGCTTTTGCTTTATACAAATTATTCGGTAAATGCTGCACAAGAATATAACAATAACAATGGTTGGAATAGGGAACATGTTTGGGCAAATTCGCATGGCTTTCCAAATACCGACGATACAGCTTATACAGATGCTCACCATTTGCGTCCAGCTGATATTTCCACAAATTCACTTCGCGGTAATAAAGATTTTGATTATGGTGGGTCTTTAACTGCAACTTTGGATAACCATTATGATTCTGATTCGTGGGAACCTCGCGATGATATAAAAGGTGATATTGCAAGAATGATGCTTTATATGACTGTCCGTTACGAAGGTGGCGATGGTTACGATTTGGAATTAGTTGATTATACTCCTTCTTCTGGAGCTAATTTTGGAAAGAAATCAACTTTGTTGGAATGGAATAGAATTGACCCAGTAAGTGCTTTTGAGCGAAACAGAAACAGAGTTATTTATAAATTCCAAAAAAATTATAATCCTTTTGTAGATCATCCAGAATTTGCCGATAGAGTTTATAATTCTGATAAGTTATTTGTGGAAAAAGCTGAGCAAGTAGGAAATAATCTTGTACTTTCATTCTCAAAAGAGTTAAACTCAATAGAGGCAGAAAAAACGAGTAATTACAATCTCGATTTTTTAGGAAATCCAATAAACGCAATTGCAAATTTTGGAGGAGATTCAAAAAAGGTTTCTCTCTTGTTTTCTGAAAGTTTTGTTGACACTTTTTATAATATAAGAGTTTCAAATTTAACTTCTGCAACTGGTGAAGATATAATAGCAAACTCTATTGCATTATTTATTGCTTCTGAAACTACGCAAGTTGATACAATTGCTCCCGCAGCTCCTACTAATTTGGTTGCATCGCGTTTGGAAAATAGTATTGAGCTAACTTGGGATGCAAATTCAGAAATTGACATTTCGCATTATACAATTTATAAAGGTGCAATCCAGAATTTTACACCAAGCCAATACACCCTTTTAGCAACTGAAACAGATAACTTTTACAACGATGAAACAGTTGTAGATTATCGTGTTTATTATAAAATATCTGCTGTTGATTTTAGCGGAAATGAAAGTGAATATTCTGACGAAGCTTCAATTCTTGTGGGTGTTAACGATAAAAAAAGTATTCCAACAGAATTTACTTTGGAACAAAATTATCCAAATCCTTTTAATCCGAGTACGGTGATAAGATATTCAATTCCACGTAGCACAGAATTCAATTCTGTGCCACAAACGACATTGAAAGTTTATAATATTCTTGGAAATGAAGTAGCTACTCTTGTAAATGAGCAAAAATCTGCTGGAAATTATTCAGTTAATTTTGATGCTTCAAAACTAAGTTCGGGAATTTATTTTTACACTTTAAGTTCTGGAAATTTCAGAGAAACTAAAAAAATGATGTTTATCAAATAAATATTGAGTAGAGTTATGAAGAGAGTAATTCTGTTGTTTTTGTTGTATAGTACAACTTTTTCACAAATTGCTAATGATTTTTATCCAAAACAATCTGGATATAAGTGGTATTATGAAATTACTCCTTTGGATTCACTAAATAATCCAATATCTTCATTTACATCTGTTAGAGTTGATTCATTTGTAGTTGAGGATTCATTTTACGGAAAATTGTCAAATTTGGCTGTTTCTAAATCTGGTGGAATAAATACTATTAACTCAATTCCATTTTACGATTCCATTTTTGTTAATTTGGAAAACAGTGTAATTTCAAAGTACTTATCATTTATTACTAATATTGATACTAATATTATTAGTGACCCCGAATTTTTAAACTATCTTAATGAACTTGAAGATTGGTATCCAATTTATCAGTTTTCGGATGGTATTAAGCGACAGTATTCTATATTTTCAAAAGATACTTCCATAACATTCGATTCTACACAATTTCCTATTAGAATTGAGTTTTTTGGAAAGCAAGAAAACGATGAATCTCTTTCAACCGAAATTGGTGAGTTTTTATGTAAAAAATTCGTTATTTCATTTAGATTAAGCTATTTAATTGATATGAGTCCATTTCCAACTCTTGCAATTCCTCTTTTAACAGTTCCAGATTCTGTTTGGATTGCACCCGAAAAATGGATTGTTAAAGAAATAACTCCTTCAATTATTCTTGATTTAACAAATATTGATGGTGGAATTTATTCCGTTCCTGGTTATCAAAAATTATCAATTTCGGAACTTAAAACGGCAGTAAATGAAGAAAAAATTGTTGTGTCAGAGTTTAAACTCTACCAAAATTATCCAAATCCTTTTAATCCTTCAACAACAATAAGCTATTCAATTCCAGGCAATGTGAAAAGTGAAACGGCAA
>PCUD01000168.1:9342-11156 GCA_002786785.1 Ignavibacteriales bacterium CG18_big_fil_WC_8_21_14_2_50_31_20
TTATGGTTCGTTTTCTCAAACAAAGAAAATGCTACTCATTAAATAAAATATCTGAGTAGTCCCGCGTTCTTTGTGGGAATGTTGATAAAGTAGAATTAATAAAAGTTTTAAAAGCAGTAACCATTCTGAGCAGAATAAATGAAAAAAGCTCCGTATGAATGGGTTGAATAATGTTGCACCCATATAGTTATAAACAAAAAACCCAACTTTTTTGTAAAGGACATAAAAATGCAAAAAGCAAAAGTTGGGCTTTTTTTTTAATGGTCATGGAATGACTTTGTTTTTTGAGTATATTGCTATGAAACACACCCCTAAATCCCCTCTCGAGAGGGGACTTTTAATGATTTTTTTTTGTGTAATTGCAAAGCCAACTTTTATTATTGTATTTACCTCTGCAAAAAACCTTTTAGGCTTTATGATGCCCAAAAGGATAAACTCCTCGTAATAACTCTTTAAAATTAAATATTTATCTGCATAAAACAATAAATATTTAATTAATTAGTAGATTCTGTAATTATTATTTTTTTTTTTCAATAGAAAATATCTAATTTTGTTGCGTTTATTAATGTTAATAAAAATTTAACACGTTATGATTAGCTATATGTATATTTTAATAGATATAAATATTTAACTTAATTAAATAACATGGAGGTGTTATGAAAAAAATAACTTTACTTTTTTTAATTGTTTTTGGTTTGGTGCAAGTGGGTTTTGGACAAACAAGCTTACTCGTAGAGAATTTTGATTATACTGCAGGTGATTTATTAACTGATCATGGTTGGACTGCTCACAGTGGTGCTGGGACACAATCAATTACAGTTAACGATGGTGGATTATCTTTTACTGGTTATCCAAGTTCAGGAATCGGAAATGCAGCTCTTCTTGATAATAATGGTGAAGATGTCAATAAAACTTTTACTGAGCAAACAAGCGGTTCAATTTATGCATCATATTTAATAAATGTATCAGGTATATCTTCTAGTTATTTTTCGCATTTTGGGGCTACAACAATTGGATCTACATTTAGAGGTAAAACATTTATTTCAGGTACTGCCCCAAATTTAAATTTTGGTGTCAGTGTTGGTTCTAACACTGCTACAAACTCAGCTACAACATATAGTACTGGTGTAACTTATCTCGTAGTATTAAAGTATACTATTGTTGCTGGGTCAAATAATGACCAAGTTAGTTTATTCATTTTCTCTGATGGGGATGACTTTTCGACAGAGCCAGTAACACCTACTATTGGGCCTTTAACTGATGTAGCACAATCAGATTTACCCAATGTTGGTTCTTTTGCATTAAGGCAATTTAATGCTTCAGAAAATTTAATTATTGATGGGATTAGAATTTCTGATTCTTGGTCACAAGCTCCACTTCCAGTAGAATTAACCTCATTTACAGCAAACCAAACAAAAGCTGGAGTAATGTTAAATTGGACAACAGCAACAGAAGTAAATAATTACGGATTTGAAGTTGAAAAAAAGATTCTGAACCAAGTTCAGAATGACAAGAGTGAATGGAAAAAAGTTGGATTTGTTGAAGGACATGGAAACAGCAATTCTCCAAAAGATTATTCATTTGTAGATAATTCAGTAACTGGAAATGTAAGCTACAGATTGAAACAAGTCGATTTTAACGGAAATTATGAATATTCTGATGTTGTTACATTAAAAGCAGTTTTGGCAAAGACAGAATTGTTCCAAAATAGTCCAAATCCTTTTAATCCAAGTACAAAAATTAGCTTTTCTTTAGCAGAAACTGGAAGAGTAAATGTTTCAGTTTATAACGTAATTGGACAAAAAGTAGCAGAA
>PCUD01000037.1:0-23158 GCA_002786785.1 Ignavibacteriales bacterium CG18_big_fil_WC_8_21_14_2_50_31_20
AGTGGTTTATGGGGCTTTGGGGTTCAACTAAATTGATGTCTTGGCCTTTTGTCGTTGATTCTTAATTTTCTAATGACCGATTTGGGATAAATATAAACTGACAGAAATCGGAATATTGAAAAAATGAATAGAGGTGTATTTAAAAGCAAAAAACTGTCTCAAAATTTTATTTTTAAGACAGTTTTTTTAGATCAAATATTATATAACTAATTTAGATTACTTTTACTTCACTAGCTTGCAATCCCTTTTGACCTTGAGTCACAGAAAATTCTACTTTTTGACCTTCATCTAATGATTTATAACCATCACCAACAATAGAATCGAAATGAACAAAAACGTCATCTCCACTTTCTTGTGAAATAAATCCAAAACCTTTTGAACTGTTAAACCATTTTACAGTTCCTTGTTTACGATCTGCCATAATACAGACTCCTAATAAATAATTAAAAATTTGACAGAACTTTGAGTGATAGGGAGGGATAAATTACTTTACATCTACATCTATTTCTTAAACTTACCGTCGTACTTCACAAACATACTCAAATATATAGTTAAAGCCAAATATTATTTATTTTAATTTTATCTATTGTTATAACTCTTTCAAATTTATAATTATCTAAAATATTTTTTAAATGATTAACTTAGAACAAAGTATTCCAAATTTTTGCTACTATAATATCACTTGTGACATTATAATCATTGATTAATTTATTTCTAACATTATAGTTCAGTTGTAGGTTTTACCTATTAAGATAAAATAATTACAGCTAATTCAATTAATTATTTAGTATTTTACCTTTTACATAATAATAAATATTTGCACGATTTTTGCTATAATAACTTTTTACAATAATTATAATTTTATATTGCTATGGGAACAGGTCAAATGTTATTAACTCTTTCTGCATTAGTGTTGCTTTCACTAGTGGTTTTAAGAGTTACAAATGGTTTTCTAAATACTAACAATATTCTTATGGAAACAAAATTTGGAGTGCTAAGCGTTTCTCTTGCAACTTCTATTCTTGAAGAAGCAATGGGCAAAGCTTTTGATGAAAAGACTGCTTATGAAGGAGTTGCTGAAGTAACTTCTGATTTATCTACAATTGGTCCTGATGGAGAAACTTATCCTAATTTTGATGATTTTGATGATTTTAATAATTTAAGTTTTAGTACTTATGATACTACAATTTCAAATAGTCATTTTGCTAAAATGTACTCTGCCGAATATATAGTTCTATGTAAAGTTGGATATATTAATACTGATAATCCAGACCAATTTACTTCAACTAAAACTTGGCATAAAAAAATATCTGTTCGAGTTACTACACCTTCTAGTACTGATACCGTAGAAATGTCAACAGTTTATAGCTACTTTTATTATAGGTAAGATTTATGGGTTTTAGCACATTAATAGATATATTAGGTTCAATAATGATTGGTGGAATCTTACTTATGATTTTGCTGCGATTAAACGATTCTGCCGTTCAAAATGCATTTCAATTTAATTCTGAATCAATTACTCAAAGAAACCTTGTTGAAATTGTGCAGCTTCTTGAACACGATTTTAGAAAGATTGGCTTTTGTAAAGATTGGAATAATTTTCCGGACCCAACGAAAGCTATTATTAAAGCCGATAGCACAAGTATTAAATTTCTTAGTGACGTAGATAGTGATAAAGATATGGATACTTTAAGCTATATACTTAGTTCACCAAGCGTTTTATCTCAAACACCAAATCCGAATGATAAAATGCTTTATAGACAAGTAAATAGCGAACCTCTTGGTGGCTCAAATTTAGGAGTTACTCAATTTCGATTAACTTATTTTGATTCGTTTGGTGCTGAGATTCCTTTTCCAATTTTAATTCCCTCAGAAATTTATACCATGCAAATTGATCTTGTTGTTGAAGATGTTGTTGCTTATAATCAGGAATATAATCGTGTTTTTTGGAGACAAATTAGATTGGCTGCAAGAAATTTAGGAAATAGATAGGAGTTTATTATGGGTGGAAAAGGTGCCATTTTATTAGTTTTAGCTTTTAGTACACTATTCTTAATGTTTGGTCATAGATATAATTGGCTATCAACTGATTCTATTGATAATTTTTCAAAATATTATTCTGTTACTAAAGCCCACAACATTGCCGTAAGTGCTGCAAATATGGCTGCCAGTGAAGTTTTTATGAATAAATCTTGGGATGCTGGTTACGACAATGTGTCTTTTGATGGCGGTTCATATACAGTTTATGTTAGCAATCCTACTGCCTCTACTGTAACTGCAGTAGCATCAAATAGCAAAAAGAAAGGTGGTTCATCCTCAAGTAGTTCTTCAAAAGTTGCTGTTTGCCATATTCCTCCTGGAAATCCAGCTGCAAGAAAAACACTTTATCTTCCCGCAAGTGCTGTGCCTGCTCACATAGCTCACGGAGATTATTTAGGCGAATGTGATTCTGAACCAACTACTGATGATTTAGTTACAATAGTTGCTGAAGGAACTTTTGGTGATACTACCATAACAGTTTATGTTGATCTAAGGGGAAGTAATTTTGCCAAGTTTGGAAATTTTTATAAAACCGTTACTGCTTATCCCGCCACTGGTGATACGTTCCATGGGCCATTTCACGTTAACGATAAATTAGTTACTGATGGAAAACCTGTATTTTGGGGTAAAGTAACTGCAAAAAATGGACTAACCAAACAAGGCTCACCTAAAAAACCAGAATTCAATGGTGGTTTTGAAACGGGCATCGATATTCCTTTAGAGTTTGATACTACTGGCATGAGAGCTGCAGCCTCGATTAATGGAAAGGTATTTAAAGACACAACAAATACAAATAAATTAACTAACGTTTCGTTCAATTTTCTTGATGATGGAAGAGTAACATATAGCCAACAAATTGGAACAGGTGCTTGGTCTGCTCCAGTTACAGTTCCACTAACAAGTTTAGCTCCAGGCGGTGTTATTTATGTAGAACGTGGAAATGTTTTTGTAAAAGGAACCATAAGTGGGAGGGCTACAATTGTTGCAAGTAAACTTGGTAATAGTAGTTGCGGAAATATTTATCAAACTGATGACTTAAAATATAAAGTTGATCCTAAAATAAATTCTGCTTCAACAGATATGTTGGGCTTGGTTGCTGAGGAAAATATTAGACTGCAATATAATACTGATACAAGAGGTCATGATATTATTACTATGGCGTCTATGTTTGCACTCAATGGCGATATTGGACCCGAAACATCACTAATTGATTATCCAACTTTAAATAGATGGATAATTACTGGCGGGCTTATCGCTGACGGTATAAGAGTTACGGCTCGTTATTCTGGAAGCAACCCATATAAGGGTTACAAATTTGTACACCACTTTGACGATAGGTTTATGACGTCAGTTCCTCCTTATTTTCCACATACCAAAAACTTTGAAGTTGTTTCTTGGTACGAATAAATTTGTTGGTAATTATTACTTTTCTTTCATAAGTTAATACTGTAATAATTACCGATACCTTTTCTCTAAACATTGTTTTTTGCTTAGATTCTAATAAATATTTGAGCACAATTATTGCATAATTTTATTTTTAATTTTTGAGATTTTATTATGAATACGGGTCAAATGATGATAACTCTTGCCGCCATTGTTCTTCTTTCAATGGTAATTTTAAGAGTTACAACAAATTTTCTTACAACTGACGATGTATTAATGGAATCCAAATTTGGGGTTTTAGGAATTTCACTTGCCACTTCAATGATGGAAGAAGCAACAGGTAAAGCATTTGATGAAGAATCCGATAGTGGAAGTATTTTAACCTTAGCCGACCTTTCTACAATAGGCCCAGACGCAGGGGAAATTTATCCTAATTTTGATGACTTTGATGATTACGATGGACTTGTTAAAATAGATTCTACAATGCCATCAGCTATTTTTAAAGTTATTTGTAAAGTTAATTATGTCAACACAGCCAATCTTGATGGTATTTCGTTAGCTAAAACTTGGCATAAGAAAATGCAACTTTTCATTACGAGTGAATCGAGTACCGATACTATCAAAATGGAAACAATTTATAGCTACTTTTTTTATAGGTAATTTAAATGGGATATAGCACATTAATTGACATACTTGGCTCAATAATGATTGGTGGAATTTTACTGCTTATTTTGTTAAGACTGAATGATGCCGCAGTTGCTAATTCTTTTCAATATAATGCTGATTTAATTATCCAAAAAAATTTGGTTGAAATTGTAACTTTGCTCGAATTTGATTTACGTAAAATTGGTTATTGTGCAAACTGGCAAGCGCTTCCTGATCCAACAAAAGCAATTATTGCAGTTGATACAAATAGTATTACATATTTAACTGATCTTCCAACTATAGCTAATCCTTATGGTGATGGAATTGTTGATACATTAAGATATTACCTTGGAGCAGCTTCTGAACTTTCTCAAACACCAAATCCACGTGATAGAATGCTTTATCGCCGTGAAAATAGCGGACTAAATCTTGGGTCAAACCTGGGAGTTACTCAGTTTGAATTTAAGTTTTTTGACACATTTGGAGCTTTAATCCCATTTCCAATTTCGGTTCCAGGTGAAATACAATCAATGCAAATTGATTTAGCATTGGAAGATGTAGCTGCTTACGATGAACAATATAGGCGTGTTTTTTGGAGACAAATTAGATTGGCTGCAAGAAATTTAGGAAATAGATAGGAGTTTATTATGGGTGGAAAAGGTGCAATTTTATTGGTTTTGTCGTTTAGTATTCTGTTTTTAATATTAGGGAATAGATTTAATTGGTTAGCAACCAACTCAATTGATAATTTTATAGATTACTATTCTCAAACTCGAGCTCACAATCTTGCTGTTAGTGCTGCTAATTTGGCTGCTAATGCTCTTTTTCTTGATGGTAATTGGGATGAAGGTTTTCATGAAGTTGATTTTAGTGAGGGAGAAATTACAGTTGAGGTTTCTGATATTGGTGACGAAAGACTTCTTACTTGTGTAGGCACTTATAATGATATTTCAAAAGAGGTGAAAATTAGACTTAAACCTAGCAACTTTGCAAAATTTGCTTATTATATGAATCTTTTTGGTGGAAACGATAAATTTCATACTGGAGATACTGTTTGGGGACCTTTTCATACAAATGGAAAACTTTCCACCGAAGGTAGTCCTGTTTTTATGAGTAAAGTAACCACAAAACTTGGCTTAAAAATGTATGCACCAAAAGATCCAAAATTTTATGGCGGTTATGAAAGTGGTGTAGAAGTTCCTTTTGAATTTGATACTACTGGCATTCCAACTGCAGCAGCAACTGGAGGAAAGCTGTTTCCAGTTGGACCTCTTGATGTTAGGTTAGTTTTTAATAGCGATGCTTCAGTTACTTATAGCACAGCTGCAACTGGTTCTGGAGCTTGGTCGGCAGCAGTTACTGAGCCAATGGCAACTTTTGCTCCTAACGGAGTTGTGTGGAATCCAAAAGGTAATTTATATGTTTCAGGTACTGTTAACGGTAAATACACAATTGGCGTAGGTCAAAGCTCGGGTATTGGTAACGGTAATGTGTATGTAGAAGACGATTTAGTATATCGTACTGACCCAATTGATGACCCAAATTGTACTGATATGCTTGGAATAATTTCAGGAAATAATGTATTTATCTCGGATTTGCCCGCAAATTATCACGATGTAAATATTCATGCTTCCATTCTTGCATCCAAAGGTGGGCTGGCAGTTGAAAACTTAAACACATTTCCGTCTTCAGGAAATTTATATATTGCTGGTGGAATGATTGGATATCAAAACCAATCTTTTGGACTTTTTAGTGGCGCTTCTCTAACTAATGGATTTATATTAAAACTAAAATATGATGAGCGATTTATGGTGGCAACACCTCCAAAATTTCCTTTAACTAATGGATTTGAAATTGTCTCTTGGTTCGAATAATTTTTACAAAATTCATCTCATCCCAGCCCTCGAAAATGAGATAGAATATAAAGTCCCAATTTTATTGGGACTTTTTTTTATATTCACCTCTAATTTAATTTTGTTTATTATCCATAAGTAATTTATGAAAAGAGTTTTATTCGGCACTGCATTGTTATTTTTAATTACTACAAATCTCATTGCTCAACAGTTTGCTATTGAAGGAACAATTACTGATAGATTTACTAATCATCCTTTGGCTTTTGCCAATATTCAAGTTATGAATACTTCGCTTGGAACTTCTTCAAATAGTGATGGAAAATATTTATTGCGATTAGAAAAAGGTAGCTATAAAATAGTTGCTTCCTATATTGGGTATAAATCAGATACAATTTCGTTAAGTGTAAATATGAATCTTCCAATAAATTTTAAACTAATTCCTACATCTATTAATTTGGATGAAATAACAGTTCTTCCAAAAGAAAATCCAGCAAATGCAATTATTAAACGAGCAATTTTGGCAAAGAATTACAGAAATGAAAAACTTATTTCATACAAATTTAATGCTTATACAAAGGGGATTATTAAATCAACAAAAGATATTTCGTCAAACTCAAACAGCATAGGCATTGGGCTTGGTGTTAAAGATACAGCCGAGTTAAAAATAACTGGCATTTTGGAAAACGAAAGTATTGGCTATTTCCAAAAACCAAATAATTACAAAGAAGAAATTATTGCACAAAAACAATCGGCAAATTTTCCATCTTCAATTAATATGTTAACAGGTGGAAGAATTATACAGAATTTTTACTCCGATGATATTCAATTTTTTGGAAGAGAGCTTGTTAGTCCAATTGCTGAAAATGCTTTGGAATACTATTATTATTTTATTAAAGATACTTTAGCAATTGATAACCGAAACATTTTTCAAATTCAATTTGAGCCTGATTATAAATCCAACCCAGGTTTTATAGGTAATCTTTTTATTACTGATAGTACTTTCAATTTAATAAAACTTGATGTAAATCTTAATGACGCTGCAAATCCAGGTGGAATTTTTTCTCGTGTTAATATAATTCAACAGTATCTTCCTTATGCCAATTCTATTTATATGCCAATTGATTACAGACTTTTTGTTATTGGAAATATTTTGGGAATGGCAAAATTTGCATTTGATATTGAATCGGTTTTATATGATTATAAAATAAATCCTAAAATTGATGATAACTATTTTGATATGGTTGTTCTAAAAATACTTCCTGAAGCTGGTAAAATGGATTCATCATATTGGCAGAATAATCAAAAAATTCCAAACTCGCTTGAAGAAATTGAAGCATATAAAAGAATTGACAGTGTTGAAGCCATTCCAAAAACTTTTGCCGATAATTTTTCTTGGCTTTCAAATTACACTTGGCTATCGGACAATTTTTCTACTGTTGGAACTTTGAACTTTTATAATTTCAATAAAGTTGAAGGTCATACGTTAAATGGTGGAATTTATTATTACGATTTACTTGCAAAAAGACTTTCGTCTGCAATTGATTTTAGCTATAGTTTCAGCGACCAAAAATTTAAATCAAGTATTTCTGCAAGCTATCTTTTGGGTAAGTACAGAACTACCGAAATTTCTTTTTCAGCTTTTAACAATCTTAGTGTTCTCTTTGGTGAATCAGATGAATATGGAAAACTTCTTTCAACTTTAACATCACTGCTAATTCACAACGATTTTAGAAATTATTTTTACTCCAATGGATTTAATTTTAATATAACTGGAGCCGTTTTTCCAATTCTTGACTTAGGAATTGGATTCAGCAACCAAACTGATAAAAACAGTTTTGTCAATACAGAGTTTTCCTTTTTTAGAAAGGATAAATTCTACGAACCGAACAAACTTATTTTGGAAGGCAAAACAGTCACTTTTTTAACCAATTTCAAATTAGATTTTAGAAAATACATTGAGGATGGTTTCTACAGAAGACGAACTGCACAAGGCAAATCCTTTTTTACAATTGATGGCGAGGCAGAATTTAGCAATAAATCAATTTTAACCAGCACTCTCGATTTTCAGATTTATAAATTAAATTTATACGTAAATCTTAATTCGTTCAAATCAACAAAATATATTTTGGAAGCAAAAGCATTTTACTCATCAGATGCAATACCCTATCAGTTTATGGAGGCATTACCTGGCAACGTTTCATTGTTAGGAAAAGATTTTACATTCCGTACAGTAAATATTTTCAGCACTCTTGGCGACCGCGTTTTTACACTAACATCGCAATATCAATTTAATGACGAAATATTTAAAATGTTAAGAATTCCATTTTTGGAAAATGCACGTCTTAAATTAGATGCACATTTTAACATTGCTTGGCTAAGCATTCTGGATAAAACAAAAAAACTAAACACTATTTCGTTTCAAAATTCATTTCCACAATTTATTGAACCACTTTATGAAATTGGATTTGGAATTGGACACCAACTAATTCCTCTAAAATTAGAGTTCGCTTGGCGGTTAAACCATAGAAATGAAAATGGCTTTGTTATTGGAATAAACTCGTTTGCATTTTAACTACTTAATAAATTTTATTGTTAAATAATATTTATAGTCCCTTTCCATAACAACATTTATTGAATTAATAATAGTAATTATTGTAATGTAGAGTGATAACCCCAGAAGCAAAAAAATTCCAACAGTATAGAAAACCAGAAGCATTGATGCAAAAAGATAAATAATCATGCTAATTTGAAAATTTATTATATCTTTTCCATGCGAATCTATTCCTTGAATTTCATCTTTTTTAAGTAACCATAAAATTAACGGAAAGATTGGAAGAACTAAAAAATTGGATAAATGCAACGTGAGCAGCCAAAATTTGGTATCGTCATTGTCTTCAAATTGAAATTCGTAATCAAGCTCGGTGCCAATTTTTTTTAGTATTAAAACTCTTGGACTCAAATTGCCAGTTTCAATTTTTTTTAATAAACGCAATTTTGTGCCACATTTTAAAGCCAACTCTTCTTGCGTAAGTCCTTTGCTTGTTCTTAATTCTAAGACCTTTTTTCCAATTTCGTGTTGATTCATTTTATTTCCATGCTAATTAATTCAAAACTAATCTTCCAAACAGAATAAATCAACAGTTTTGTTTGGTATTCGTGTCTAATTATTTTCCCTTAGTTTAATCAGAATAAATGGTTTAGCCATTTCAAAATATTTACTGATATAAATAATTGACACAAAATTGAGTTAAAAAGACAATAAAAAAATTAAAATGTCTATTCCTATTTATTTTTCACTTTTGGCTTTTACAATCTACGCTGGAACAACTTTATAAACTTGGTCTCGTGTACGGATAAGTTCATTAAGAAAAAATGTAACTTCTTCGCCCTTAATTGCTTTATCAACTTGTTTTTCGTCTTTCATTAACGATTGCAATGTTGTTTCAACAAATCCAGTTGTGTTGCCGGTTATGTATAAAATGTCATTCAATTCAATTTCACCAGCCTCAAGTTTTATATGTGCAATTTTAGATTGTTTATAATAGTTTAAAACTTTTCCGACATACATTTTCTTAATAGTTGCTTGATTTCCATAACGCTCGGTATAATCGGCTCCGCTTGGAATTCCGTGATAAAATCCCGCAGAAAATCCACGATTATAAACTTTACTTAAATCCTCAAACATTTCTTGTTTTACTTCTTTATTTAGGTTACCTTCAAAATATAGGTCAATGGCTTTCCGGTAATTTGAAACTGCTTTTGCAATATATTCTGGACTTCTCTTTCTTCCTTCAATTTTAAAAGAATCAATTCCAGCTTCAATAAGTTCGTCAATAAATTCAATTGTGTTCATATCTTTTGGCGACATAACATAATCTGTTCCAATAATAAAACTTGTTTCGCCGCTTGTATCATGAATTTCATATTCGCGTCTGCAATTTTGCAAACATTCGCCAGTGTTTGCACTTTGTCCAAATGCGTGATGACTCATAAAACATCTTCCACTAACTGCCACGCACATTGCACCGTGCACAAAGGTTTCAATTTCAATATCAACATTGCTTTTAATTTCTTTTATTTGTTCTAAAGTACATTCGCGGGCAAGCACTATCCTTTTTGCTCCAAGTCTTTTATACATTTTTGCTGCACCAGAATTGCTAACAGAAGCTTGCGTGCTTATGCACAAAGGCAATTCGTATTCAAGACATTTTTCAATAATTGCCATATCCCAAGCAATTACATAATCAACTTTGCAGCGTTTTGCTTCTTTTAGAACTAAATCAAGTTTTTCGTTTTGGTCATCATAAACAACAGCGTTAACAGTTAAATGTGCATCCACATTGTTTTCGTGAAGATAATTAACAACTTCTTCCAATTCATCTAAAGCAAAGTTGCTTGCTTTTGCACGTAAATTTAGAGCATCCACACCAAAATAAATTGCATTAGCGCCATATTTTACAGCAGTTCGTAGCATTTTCCAATCGCCTGCTCCAGCTAATAGTTCTGGTTTTTTTATATTCATTTAATACCGTAAATCTTTTTTTTGTACACAAAAATAGCAAATCTATTACTTTCCAGTTCATTTATTAATAAATATGTATACAAGGCATTCTGTTTTATGAATTTTTCATAATTATTGATTAACTTAAGGCAATAAATTAATCCTGGATAATGCAATAGGATTAAAATAAACAATTTTAGAAAAAGATGAATCAATATAGGAGCGAACTTGCCCCGACTTACTCGGTCTTAGCGTTTTTACCCAAAAGGTTAAGTGAACAATGATATAAAAGCTCAGAACGAGTTAGTCGAATATGCATTAATGCTTTTCTAATGCATATTTGGGTTAATGTAAATTTACTTATGAATATTGACTTTTCAGGTTTGTTAAAATTATACAAAGAACTTAGTGATGCCTCACTTTCCTTTATTATTAAAGCGGGTAAACCTAATATAATTTTATCATCAACTGATGAATTAAATGCCGAAACTGAAAATATTATTCACCTATTTTATTCCGAATTTAGTGAAAATAAGTTCGATATTAAAACCATTTCGCAATTAAAATATACAGATGTTTTACAATCTCATTTCAAATGTAAATCAATTTATGGCAATTTTCTTGCAAATTTGGACGGACATAATTACCATTTATTTGCAATTTGTTTTAATTCTTTAAATATTGTTAAAAAAAATCAACATTTAGATGCTATAATTAATTCAATTAAAACACAGTTGAGCTTAAGTTATGAGTTGCATGAAAAACTTGAACTTACATTTTCAAAAATAGATGCGGTAGTTTATTCTTATAATTTGAAGAATGAATCTTACGATTATATTTCAAACTCAGCAAAAAAAGTACTTGGAATTTCTGAAGAAGAAATTAGAGCTAGCCAAAAACAAATATTACGAAAAATAGCCCGTGATGACTTAAAAGGATATAAGGATTTTACAAAAAAAATAAGACAAGGTGAACCTGCTTCTTTTGATTATGAATATAAATCAAAAGCAGGTAAATTTAGTTTTTTGCATCATGTTGCCGAGCCTATTGTAGAGGATGGAAAAATTGAAAAAGTTGTTGGCGTAATAAGTGATATAACCCGCGAAAAAAATATTATAAATAAATTAAAAAAATCGGAACAGCGATTTGGAATGCTAATTAATACGGCAATAGATTTTATTTATTCCCTAAATGGTTTTGGCTACCTTGTGCAAGTTAATGAAAATGGAGCAAATGCTTTAGGCTATACTTCAGAAGAGATGCTTGGCAAGCATTTTTTAGATTTTGCTGCGGAATATGAAAAAAATGATATCTCAAAATCATTCCAAAACATGTTATCGAGTAAATCAACTATTCACTTTGAAATTGATTTACTTCACAAATTGGATAAGCCAATTAAATACGAATTTCTTGCAACACCTTTGCTTGAAGGTAATGAAATAAATGGAATGTTAGGAATTGGACGAGATATTACACGCCGCAGAAAAAATGAAGAAATAATTAATAATCTTAATGCTAAGCTAAAAGAAACTCAAAGATTAGTAGAAATTGAACGCGATAGAGCCAAGCAGCAAATAACCATTTTGGAAGAAATCAATATTCTAAAAAATGAGTTTATCTCAAATGTTTCGCACGAACTACGAACCCCGTTGGCTTCAATTGTTGGATTTGCAGAAACAATAGCTTCTGATGAGGATTTACCAAAGGATTTAATTCTTGAATTTAGCGGTATTATTTTAACCGAAGGGAAAAGATTAGCTCGTTTTATTGACGATATTCTTGATTTTTCTGAGCTTGAGAGCGGTGGAGCAACTCTTAATAAAGAAGAGTTTAATGTTATTGAAATGCTTCACCAAATTTCTGCAAAAGCAAAAGAGGATTTCAAGGCAAATAATATTTCTTTCACTTCTTTAATACCTGACGCAGAAATTATTATCTTTGCTGATAGAGAAAAATTAGTTAAAGCATTTAATACTATTTTTGAAAATACTTTGCGTTTTACAAAAAGCGGTGATAGCGTTTCTATTGTTATTCAAGATTTTTTGAAAGAAGTAGGAATTGTTATTAGTGACAATGGAAATGGAATTTCTGAAAATGATTTGGAATTTTTGTTTCATAAATTCCATTCATCTGGCTCAACTAACGCAGCTACACCAACGGCAGGAATTGCACTTTCATTAGTTAAGCAAATTTTTGATCACCATAAAGGTTTATTGCAAGTAAAAAGCAGTATTGGTGAAGGAACTACTTTTATTATTAGATTGCCCAAAAAAATACTATAAGAGGATTATTTGGAAAAATTAATTTTTATTGTGGATGACGAGCCATCAATTAGAAAGCTTTTAACACACTGGGTTAGAAACCAATGGGGTTACGAAGTTGTTGTTTTTGATAAAGGATTAGAAATGATAAAAGAATTAGAGCAAAATCCTTCTTTAATTCTACTTGATATTATGCTTCCAGATTCAAATGGAGTTGAATTAATTTCAAGAATAAAAAAATATAATCCAAATATTCCAATAATCATGCTTTCTGCGCAAGGCAGCATTGAGGTTGCACTTGAGTCAATAAGAAAAGGTGCATTCGATTATTTTCCAAAACCAATTGATAGTAACCGGCTAGAACCAGCAATTAAAAATGCAATTAGCAATTATGAACTTCATAAACGAATTGAAGAATTGGAAGATAATATTCAGGGTCAATATAGTTTTGATAATATTATTTCAAGAGACCCTCGAATGCAAGTTGTTTTTAAACTTGTTACAAAAATTTTGGATAATGATATTACTGTGTTAATAAATGGAGAAAGTGGAACTGGAAAAGAATTAGTTGCCAGAGCTATTCACTATAATGGAAAACGAAAAGACAAACCATTTGTGGTAGTCAATTGTGCTTCAATACCACGTGAACTTTTGGAAAGCGAATTATTTGGTCACGAAAAAGGCTCTTTTACAGGTGCTTACCAAAAGAAACTTGGAAAATTTGAAACAGCTAATGAAGGAACATTGTTTCTAGATGAAATTGGTGAAATGGAAATGTCACTGCAAGCCAAGATTTTACGAGTAATTCAACAAAAAGAATTTGAGCGGGTTGGAGGTAATGAAACAATAAAAGTTGATGTTAGAATTCTTTCGGCTACAAACAAAGATTTAAAAGAAATGGTTGATAAAAATGAATTTAGAGAGGATTTATATTACCGCCTTAGTTCATTTCCTATTCTTGTCCCATCTTTACGAAGTAGACGTGGTGATATTATTATTTTAGTAAATCATTTTATTGAAAAATTTAACGAAAAGAATTGTAAAAAAGTTAAAGGAGTTAGCAAAAGTGCTCTTAAACTAATTTATGATTATGATTGGCCTGGAAATATTCGCGAACTTGAAAACACAATTGAGCGATGTATAATTCTAACAGAAACTGACTTAATAGATGAAGATGTTTTACCAGAATCTATTGTTCAACCAAGTGTAAATATGGAAATTGATAAAAATGGCGCAATGTTTTCAGAAACTTCACCAATAATTCCTTTTGAAAAACTGAAAGAAGAAGCAATAAGACATGCATTGGATAGAACAAATAGTAACGTTGTTGAAGCCGCAAAAAAGCTAAACATTGGCAGAGCTACTATGTATCGTTTAATGGAAAAATATAACCTTGACCCAGAGAGGAGATAGATGTCAATATTAACTCAAAAGCAAAAAGATATATTAATTGTATTTGTAGATATAGAACGCGCTACGGTACTTGTAGCAGATAATTTTAAAAGTATTATTAAGAATGAAATTAAACTTGGTGGTAAAAAATTTATTGTCGATTTATCCGAATGCGATTTTATCGATTCCACCTTTTTATCTGCATTAGTTAACTCATTTAAGAATATTGTTGAAGTGGGTGGTGAACTTAGAGTTGTTGGATTAAAGCCTGCTGTTAATGCAATGTTTCAATTAACACGACTTTCAAAGATTTTCGATATTTATTTTGACGAAAAGGAAGCATTAAATAGTTTTAATTAGGTTGTTATGGAAAATGAAATTAAGTATAAAATTTTATTAGTAGAAGACGATAAAAACATAGCTCGTCTAATTCAATATAATTTGGACAAAGCTGGGTATGAAGTTCAACACGCAATAAATGGCGCATTTGGTTTTGAGCTTGTTGGTAAATTTAAACCAGATGTAATTATAAGCGACATAATGATGCCTGAAGTTGATGGCTTTGCTTTTAGAAAAATGCTTTTAGAAGTGCCGGAATTTAAAGCAATTCCCTTTGTCTTTCTTACTGCAAAAGGTGAAGAAGATGATATTTTGCAAGGCTACGATTTAGAAATTCAAGAGTACATTGTTAAAACATCAAGTCCTAAAATTATTTTGGCAAAACTCAAATCCCTAATTCAATCAAGCAAAGCTCAAAAAGCACAAGGCGAAACAGAAGTAAAAAAAGCTGCCGCTTCTATGGGTGCAAAAGTAGTGCCCGATAAAATTCCAGTAATAGCTGGTTATAAGATAACACAATTACACAGACCATTTAATGATATTCCAGGAGGCGATTTCATTGACTATGTGAAAATAGATGATGAAACAATTGTTGTAGTTGTTGGCGATGTTATGGGAAAAAAATGGGGTGCTTGGTATTTTGCTGTTGCCTATGCAGGTTATGTGCGAAGTGCAATTCGTTCCGAATTAAATAATGGAAATAGTTTTACGGCAAATGAAATAATGCAGCGTGTTAATAGTGCTGTTTATAATGATGAAAGAATTGCCGACGTTTTTATAACTTTATCAATTCTAATTATTGACAATAAAAATAATTCAATAGGATATTGTGGTGCGGGCGATATTCCAATTTTTCATCTTTCTAACGGAAAAATCAATTTAATTAAGTCGGAAGGAACTTTGCTCGGCTTTACGCCAGATGGGAAATATGAAACTGTAAATATTACTTTATCAACTCATGATGAAATATTTGTATTAACAGATGGGATAATAGAAAGCCGCGATATCAAAGGTCAATCAATTGAAAATGAAAGACTAATCGAAATTATACTCAGCAAGGGCGATAACGAATCTTTGCCATTTATTGACGAGAGTGTTAAAAAGCTAATAAATAATAAATACGAAGATGATGTTACAGTTGTTTGTATCGAAAAAATTGACTAAAATAATTTAAAAGCAGATTTACTAAAGAGAATAATTTTTAATAATATTTTCAAAAATCGTATCATCTATTGAAGTTTGTTCAAAAATATTAATAATTGTTCCTTTAGTAATTTTGTCAAAATCCTCTTGACGCGGAGTAATTAGTAAGCCCCCAAAATCTACAGTTGCAGGACTTATCAATATTTTTTCATCTCCTTCAAAAAAAAACTCTTTTGGTCTGTGTGCTTTTCTTGGAAATATGTAAACCCTCCAAGCTTTATCAAAGGTTACTAAAACATTTATAAGAGGTTCCAAATGAAAATTTGTTATTTCTTTTAATGAATTATAAAGCTTGTTAAATTCTTCTTGAGCCGCAAAAATATTATTTGATTCAATTAAAAAAAGATTTCTCAAATAATTTTTAACAGCATAAATTGAAACACTTTCACTATTATAAATTACTTCGGAATTTTTCAACAAAAAACCAGTTTGCTTTTCAATAGGTATTGCATTTTTGGGTGAAGCTTGAAAATGCAAGTGGTCAGGTGCTGAAGCTCCACATTGAGGTCCATTATAAAACAATGTGTATTTTTCACCTAACTCTTTTGCAATTAATAACATATCACCAAAACTAGAAAATATTTCTTGTGGAATATGATTAAAATGAGGAATTGTGAAATGTTGTTCAAAAATTGGAAAAGGATTTACTAAAAGTAAATAATTAGTGTCGCAAAGTAATGCTTTTTGTTCTTTTGGCAAATTGTTTGAACAAAGGAAGCAAGGACGCTCTCCAATTGATTTCGCGTCAATTTTTGCAGAAGTAGAAACTATTCGTCCAGGATTAAACTGTAGTTGAAGATTAAATCCATCAAAATGGAATTCTTTTTTTTTTATTGCTTCTAATCCGATGTAATTATGTTTAGCCAACTCCCAATTATCAATCTGCCAATTAATAAATGCTTCTACCATCAAGGCTTTTGAATTTCCAGTAATATAATTTTTAAAATCAGAATCAGTAATAATTTTGGAATTACCCATTTACTTTTGCATCCTTGTTCTTGCAATAAGTTCAAAAGTTCTAACTCTATCTTTATAAACATTATGCGCGTTTGCTTTTTCAATATCTAACAAAGCGTCAGAATTACCATCCCATCTTCGGCACATATAAATTGAATTATATATTCTTCCAATTTGGTAGTACCTCGAAATTTCAAGCCCAACTGCATAATCCTCACCATAACTAACATTAGGAATTTTAATTTCTCTAAGAATTGGAGTGTAAAAAGCTCTCGGCGCGCCTAATCCGTTAATTCTAAGTGCATTATTTCTTCCGTTTTCAGTTGTCCACTCTTTATGGTCAATAAGGCCTGGTGGAATTTCTTCTAAATCAAAATTTGTAATTTTATAAGACCCAATTACCATTGCACATTTTTCTTCTCTAAACTTATCAACAATTGTTTGAACAGTATTTTCATCGGCATAAATATCATCGCTATCTAATTGCAAAGCAAACTCGCCACATCTTTCATCATCAATAGCAACATTCCAGCAACCACCAATTCCTAAGTCTGTCCTTTCTGGTAAAATATGAATTACATTAGAATATTTAGAAGCATATTCTTTTAGTTTTTCAGTTGTACCATCAGTTGAATGATTATCAACAACAATTAAATTAAAATTAAAATCAGCTTTTTGCTTAATAACCGATTCAACCGCATCACCAATTGTATTGGCTCTATTAAATACTGGAATTACGACACTAGCGATATTTTTGAAATTATAAACTCCGAAATTAACTTCATTAAATTTTGGTGGCAAATAAGCATTAATATCTTTTAAATGTTCGGTAACTGCTTTTTCCATTTCAATTTGAACACTTCGGTTTTTAGGATCAACATAAGCAAAATGTTTTTTGCTAGCATCTACTGATTCAAGTTCAATTATTTTATACATAAATTCTGGTACTCGGATAATATCATTTTTTTGCGACACTTTTAATCTAAGATTGTAAAAACCAGCAAATTTATATTTTTCATGGCTGCGAGCAACAACATCTTTAAGGGCAGAAGTTTTATAAAAGAATAAAGGTCCAAAATTAAAATCATCACGTAAACTTCCAAACTGATAATCAATAACAGGAATATGATTCTTTTTTTTACCCTTTAATTGGTAGTAATTTGAATAAATCAAAGAGGCATTGGTATTTTTTGCCACATTACAAAATCGTAATAACGCATGCTGTCCCAATTCGAGAGAATAGTCTTGCGTTAAAATAAGTGTAAATTCACTTTGCGAATTTTGTGCTATTAAATCAATGGTTTCGCTTGAATTAAAATTTTCGGTTACAAGCGTTGTACAATTTTCAATTCCACCAAGTTTACCGTCAGACGTAATTAGAAAAATGTTATTTACTAATTCCTCTTTTAATAATTCAATTACAGTTTTTTCTGTGTTTTCTAATCCGTTGTATGGTATAAAGACATCAATTTGGCTTTTCATTACTCTCCTAAAAATCTTATATACAAAGTTATTAAAATAATTCTAATAACCACAAAAAATTTTAAGTTAATAACAATTTCAAACTATTTGCTATTACAACTATTGAAATCGTACGAATATTTTTAAAAAACATTAAATTTGTTGTCAATTTAACATAAATAATGCATATATTTTTTGGGAGAAAAGATTAAATTCCGCAACTATCTTTTACGGCAATTATTTGACCATCCAGAATATCCAACTCATCTCCAAGAATTTCTTCAATTTTAGGGAATAGAATGCGCTCTTCTTTTCTAATATGGGATTCGAGTAAAAGTCCAAACTCATCTAAATTTTGCTCTAAATTACCCTCGCTAATTCTACTAACAGCTTTGTGAATTTTATCATGTTCATCAAGAATTTCATTAATCATATCATCCAATTCTTCATCTTTGCCTAATGCAAGAGGAAATAAAATTACTTCTTCGTGATTAAAATGTGGAATTAATTCGGTGTTGTAAGCATTTATTACAAATTTTACTTTATCCTCAATAGAACTTAGCCCTAGTTTTGTTTTAATAAAATTTTTCTTAACTGATTGCGCCAATAACAAGCCGTCATAATGGTCGTGAGATAAAGGGACAATGGTTTTATGTCGTTTCATAATTTACCTTTTGATGATATTTTAATTTTGCAAAATATAATAAACTGCAAAACACGTAAACAAATATTGTCATGACTGTTATCTTTGCAAACTTTAGGCACAGATTGATAATCTGTGCCTAAAAAAGTTTCAATTTTATTTTTAACAATAAAACAATCATTCTTTTCTTTTAATATATGTTTCAAATCTGTGATTTTCAAGTTCATCTGTATAAACTTCATATCCTTTTTCTTCAACCATTTGAATTAGTGGTGCCGGCACAAAAGGTGTTATCAAAAGATAAAGCTCATTACCATTTATATCGTGGACTTGCTTCGTCACTTTTCCCGCTGGATGAATTCCATTTTCTAAGTCAATAAAAGCATCATATTCAATTTTTACATTTATTTTATTTGCCCAATTTGGTTTAGCTTGTCTTTGCAAATTATCATCTTTTACATTAATATTCCCTAATCCAGCAGCTTCTCGTAATTGATTAATTAAAAACCCAATTTGCACATTTCCGATGGTTGCAGCTTGCTTAAGAGTTGCAACTTTTGAAACAGTTTTACGTAATATTGGATTTTTCAACTTCTTAAAAATTGGTGATATTTCAATTAATTTATCTTCCAACTCTGGATAGTTTTCTAATAAATCACTAACCATAGTTTGCGGTGTTATTTCTTTTTTAATTATATTTTTTATATCTGACATTTTTAATCCTCATAATTTAATATTCTTCGTTCACCTTCTAATCTACGGTATTCTGCCACATCATGACTCATTTCAACTGTTCCCAAATAGTCACCATTTTTATCCTTAACGGCAAAATAAGCAATGTGTACAAATTTATCTCCCATTTGAATCCAAAATTTTGCTTGTTCTTGTGAACCAGATTTAAAGTCACTTAAAATTTGGTCAACAATATGTACGCTTGAAGGAGGGTGACAATATTGAACCAATCTACCAATAATAGCTTTACTGCGCGGAAAAACTCTGTTTCGTCCTTCGGAAAAATATTTTACTTTATCATTTTTGTCAACAAAAGTAAAGTCCACTGGTAATGAGTTTAAAAATCCCTCCAATTCTTCTGGTGAAAATGAGCCAGTTGATAGTTTTACTTTATCATTATATTTTACATCATTCAAATCATAATTAGAAAGTTCTGGTTTCCAAATAATTTCGGGATAATACAAACAATAGCCAATATCTTCGCTTTGTTGCAAAATTTCGTACCAATCAATTTCTGTTAAAGTATCCATAGCCATCGGAAAAAGAATTTGCTCTTCCTTATAAACCATATCAGAAACTGCTTTTAACGTTGGAATAAAAATTAATTCAAAAAACCCCGATAATTCTTCGTTTGTTGCATTGTTATTTTCAGTTAATAGTTGAATTGATGATTTTAAAAATGCGCGGGTTTCGTCGTGTTTGCCCCACATAACCATTGGTGGACCAGTAATTTGATATTTTTCGAGAAAAGGAAATAAAAGGTTTTCTAATTTCAGATAATGCTTTTCGATATCCATTAGTTCATTAAAAAGTGTATGTATTCCTATAATTACCTTTTTGTCGCTTTGGCTTTTTGTACCATTTTCAACAGCAAATTGAAAATGCTTTATTTTATCAACCTGCTTTTGCAGAGCCTCGTTTTCTTTGCTCAAAATATCAAGCGGGTGTCCTTTTGGAATTATTTTTGCCATTGATTTATCAATAGAACTTCCAAGTGCATCTGTGTGTAAGTCACAAAGTTTAAGCACTTCTTCGCGGTCAAGTCCTTCTTCAATTAATTCTTCTTCGGCTTGAACTACTTCGCTGTATGGGGCATTCCCCATCATTTCAACTAATTTTTCCTTAGTTTCATCAGCCGTTTTTCCAGTGTGCAAACCTAAAATTAGCTCTTTGAGTTGATTAACTCGGGTACGACTATTATTTATAAATTCACTCATAATTATCCTTTTATTTTCATTAAACAGATTTTATTTTCTGATTTAAAAATACGGTTTATTTAGATTTGATACAAATAAAAACGTCTTAATTTAAATTATAAAAAAACATCTTTTAAATTTGTAACAATTTAGATGTCTATTTCGTCTTTATAGCAAAACAAAATAAATTTTTAATTAAAATTTTGATAATGAACTTAAAATCAGCAAAATACAATTTTTTATTTCCAAAATATAAAAACGACATATATAATTATTCGCTTTATATGATAGGAAATAGATTTGATGCAGAAGACGTTGTCCAAAATGTTCTAATAAAAATTTGGGAAAATATTGACAAGTTTAACATTCTTGCAGCAAAAGGATGGATAATTAAAACGACACACAATCTTTGCATTGATGAGCTTAGAAAAAGGAAACGAAGTTTTAAGAACGAAATTGCAATTGATGATAATTTTGATGAAATGTATAATGAACAGTGCAAAAGTTTAATTGATTCGGAAATAAATGACAAAATATTAAATGAGCAAATTAAAATGAAAATAAATTTACTTCCGGCTAATTTAAAATCAGTTTTTGTCCTTTATGAAATGCAAGGATTTAAGTACAAGGAAATTAGTAAAGCTTTAGATATTCCATTAAACAGCGTAAAAGTATATTTACTGAGGGCAAGAAAAAAATTGCAAGAAGAATTAAAAAATTATGAATTACAAGAGGTAATATAAAATGAATGAGAAGCTAAAAGATAGAATAATTTGTGTTGCTTATGGTGATGCTTCATTTTTAGAAAAATTTAAAATAAATAGATTAGCCTCAAAAGACGAAGAAGTAAAGCAAATTTTAGAGGAGTATTGCAAAATTGCTAAAACCGTTCATTCAATTACAAAAGAAGAATATACGGAAAAACCTAAAATTAGGGTATTTATAAATGAGCCAAAATCAGTATTTGAGGAAATATATTTAATTATAATTGGGAAACCACTTATTTCTTTTGCTGCCGCAGTTTTACTTGTTTTTGCTATTTCATTTTCCATAATCAATAACAAAGAACTATCCTACGATGGATATTCAATAGCTGAAGTTGAAAAAGCAAACCTTGAGGTAAAACAAGCATTACAAATTGTAAATAGCATTTTTACCAAAACAGAAAATAAAATTAAACATGAAATATTTAGAGAAGAAGTTTCGAAACCACTAAATGAAGGAATGAATACTATAAACAAATTATTTAAAAAGGAGAAAAAAAATGAAATCTAAAATATTATTAAGTGTTGTAATTGTTTGTATTGCTTCACTAACTTTTGGACAAAAAAACGATTACACAAAATACAAAGGTTATGTTAACTTTGGAGATTTAGAGAAATTTGAAACAGGCGAAGAAGTAACCGAAGTTATAATTGAGGAACATCTCTTAAGAATGGTTTCTAAAATGACTGGCAAAGATGAGCCTGAACTTGGAGTTGTACTAGATGGAATAAAACTAATTAAAGTAAATACTTTTGACGTTTCTGAAGAAAACTATCCAAAGCTTGCATTAATTGCTAAAGATATTGACAAAAAACTTATGTCTGATGGTTGGGATAGAATTGTAAAAACACGTTCAAAAGATGAATTAGTTAATGTATTTATACTTACTTCTAAAGAAGAAAAAATATCTGGACTTGTTGTTACAAGCATTGAAAAAAATGGCGATGCCGCTTTTGTAAATATTGTAGGAAATATTGATTTAGAAACAATTGGAAAATTAAGCGACAAATTTGATATTCCTTCAATAGGTGACTTAAACAAACATAAAAACAAAAAATCTAACAATAATGATTGAGAAAGAAATGAAACTTAGAAAAGCAAAATATATATTAAGTTTTCTTCTAATTACACTATTATTTTCAGGATGCATTGGCGTTGATAGAAGTTTTAGGGGTATGCGTGATTATATTTTAGAATATTCTAAAAATCAATTTGAAAAAGAATTTGAGTTTTCTTTGGGAAATATTTCAATTGGAATGGCAGAAATTGCTCTAAATTTTGCTGAAACGGATGAGCCAATTGATGAAATTTTAAGTGAAATTGATAATGTTCAGGTTGGTATTTATAATAATTTATCTAATTACCAAATAAACGTAAACATTGAGGAACTAAAATTTATTACAAATAAAATGGAAAATGCTGGCTGGAATTGTATTGTAAAAACATTAAATAACGATGAAATTACAGCTATCTTTGTCCGTTTTAGTGAGGATGAGTTAAACCAACTTTTTGTAATTTCTGTAAATAAAAGTGAATTGGTTTTGGTTGAAGTTCTTGGAAATCTTAATAAAGTTATTGAAGTTGCAATTAGAGAAAAGGGATTTAATTTTGCTATGAATCATTAAATCATTAAGCAAGCTTATTTTATGTAAAAGATTCAATTAACAATTTGCAAAGATACCCCGTTGAGTTATCTTTGCAAATTTTTTATTAATATTTTGTAAGATTAATTAATCCTGGATAATGCAATAGGATTAAAATAAACAATTTTAGAAAAAGAACAATCA
>PCUD01000037.1:23205-24053 GCA_002786785.1 Ignavibacteriales bacterium CG18_big_fil_WC_8_21_14_2_50_31_20
AAGTAGAATTTCTTAAATGTTCAAATACCCTCCTCAATTTTGACAGAACTCAACCTTTTTTATTGCACTAATCAAATTGTAAATTATCTAAAGATAGTTGCGGGTTTGCTCGAGGAGTTTTATTTTACAGTAACTCTAATTATAAATAAAGTGGGAAAAGTAATGAGAAAAAATTCCATAATTATTTTTATCATTTCAATATTATTTATTCAGTGTAATAATTCAATTGAACCTAATTATGAGTTGGAATTTTCAGAAATGGAAATTCATTATTCCAGATCTGGGCAGGGTGGTAAGGTAACACTTAATATTTATAATAATGGATTGGTAAATGCTTACTACTCTTATGGAGGTGACACATTAAAAAGTTCTTCAAGATTTTTGAAGGATAGTGAGCAAAATAAATTAGTAAGTCAATTTGAATCATTTTCAACCTATAAATCACATTATGATCCATTAATTAATATAACGGATCAAGATTATATTACTATTATTTTTAGTTATAGTGGAATGCCTGATACAGTATCTGTTAATATGCCTTATGCGGCAGATTTGCCAGACAGATTAAAAACTATAATAGCTAGTTTGGAAAATATATGGGGTGAAATGATTGACTTATAAGCATAAGCTTTTAATTAAACATTTTATAGAAAGCACAAATCTTTACCTTTTACTTTTGGTCACAAATTATATTTATCTTTAAATTCTGTTTACTAATGTATAAATTCTTTGATAAATACAGAGCTTATGCTTTAAACTATTTATTTGTAAAGCTTCAGATGGAAATGGACTTTTGAAATACATAAATTAGTATACACAAAAGGAGATTTACATGGAAAAACGAGGAA
>PCUD01000022.1:0-1080 GCA_002786785.1 Ignavibacteriales bacterium CG18_big_fil_WC_8_21_14_2_50_31_20
CTTTTGCAGGTCTTCGGGTTGAAAAAGTTTCTTTTATCCCTAAAGCTAAATAGTGATTCTTATTTTCTTTATCATTCAGTTCACATCCAACAAGCAAGAGTGTTTTACCGTAGAATTTTTCATATCCTTCATGCAGTGCACGCAGCGTGTTGTGATCGGTTAAAACTAAAAAGTCTAAACCGCACTCATCAGCAAGTTGAGCTATTTGTTCTACTTCACCTGAGCCATCGGAAAAAATTGAGTGGACGTGTATTACGCCGACGTATTCGTTCATTTTCTTTTAAATTTGTTCGGTACAAAATAGAGAGAATTACGAAAAGATAAAACTGAAAAGGCATTTGGGAGGAAGAAAAATAAATGAAGTCAACTCTTGCGTTTTTCCGAAGAAAACATTTGAATGATTTGGTCAATAATCAGGTTGAATTTAATATTGCTTAATTCACCAGCTTGCGAAAGGAATAACTCTCCGCTTCCGGTAAATAATTTGGAAGTGCGGACATAACTTACTTTTTTTAATCCGCCGTTTTGAAAATCCTCATTTGTAATTTCGATAGCTTGAGAATCTGAATAAGCCTTGCTGGTAATCTGACATAAAACATATTCATTCTGTTTTGTTTCAGCAAGAATCAGCGCCGGTCTTACCTTTGATTGAGATAAATCTGAGAATGGAAAAGGAATTAAAACTACAATGCCGCTTGTAAATGCACCCATGCTTCATCCTCTTCAGATTTGTTCCAATCTTCTGCTAATGATTTTTCACTCACTAACTCCGTAAACCTTAACTCATTCTCCTCTTCCAGAAAAGTGATAATTGCTTTTGTCGGTTTTTTAATACGAAATTTTCCAGGAAACCTTATGTGTCCGTTCGGCTCTATGATAGCTTGAATTGATTGCATTGTTTTTTTCTCTTTTCTTCTTTTTACTGATTCAATTTACATAAAATGAAACGGTTTTTCAAAACCATTAAAAGGGAATGAATAATTTAGTGCTGTCTATATCCTTAAGGTTGATTTCTACGATAAAAAATATTGAATTCCTATGGAATTCTTTCTCGTGTATTGTCATCTTGTTACAAAGATT
>PCUD01000022.1:1111-6330 GCA_002786785.1 Ignavibacteriales bacterium CG18_big_fil_WC_8_21_14_2_50_31_20
ACCTCAAACCACTAAATAAAACAACACCGTAGGTGTTTAATCTTTGTAACACAATATCTTACTAGGATTTTACATTCCCATCGGGAATGAATATTTTTGTTCTTTCAAGTGTATGAAAGAACACTCGCAATTACTCAATAGAATATTTATTAACTACAAAATTGTTTTATTAAATGATCTGCTATATGATGGCCAAGTTCACTTGCTCTGCTCCAATCTAAACGCGCACCGTTCGTATCACCGATTGAACATTTAGACATCCCGCGATTGACATAAATATCTGCGGCTTCAGGATCTATTTCTAAAGCTTTGTCAAAATCTTCAATACCCCCTATAAAATCTCCAACTCTATTTTTTAATAATCCACGGCTCACATACACGTCTGTAAAATTTTGGTCAATCTCCAACGCTTTGTTATAATCTTCAACTGCTCCTTTGTAATCCTCAAGACAATCTTCAGCCATGCCTCGTTTATAAAAAGCATTTGCATCACTGCTGTTAATCTCAATCGCTTTTGTAAAATCTTCTATTGCTCCTCTATAGTCTGTGAGAGTATTTCTTGTAATTCCACGATTAATAAAAATTGCTGCAATAGTTTGGTCAAGTTCTATTGCCTTATTGTAATCTTCAATCGCACCGCTTAAATCTGAAAGTTCCTTTTTTGCATTGCCTCTATTATTAAAAGCTTTTGCATATCTGGGGTCAATCTTTATTGCCATGGAATAATCTTCGATAGCACTTTCTAAGTTTGAAATATCTAATTTCGCATTACCCCAATAATTATAAGCCTTAGCATTATTTGGTTCAAGTTCTATAGCCTTATTATAATTTTCAATAGCACCCGTAAAGTCTTTCTTCAAAGCTTTTTCATAACCATTTTTTATAAATTCTTCGGGGTTATTATTATCTTCCATAAATTTACTCTTAACAATATTTTTTTATCAAATCATAAGCATCACTATCACCAAGTTCACCCGCTTTGCTCCAATCTAAACACGCTCCATTTTTATCAAAAAGTAACATTTTTGAAAGACCACGGCCAATATAAGCCTTCGCATTATTTGGTCTAATTTCAATTGCTTTGGTATAATCTTTAATGGCACCGCTGTTATCGTTTATTCCAAATTTAGCTATACCACGGTTGTAATAAGCTGTATCATTATTAGTATCAATCTCTATTACCTTGGTATAATCTTCAATAGCGCCGCTATAGTCTTTAATATCCAATTTATTATCCCCTTCTTCTAAATATTTTTTTGCTTTACAAAATTGTTGTACAAAATCATGGGCTTTACTATTACCAAGTTTACTGGCTTGACTCCAATCTAAACATGCTCCATTTTTATCACCAAGTTTGTGTTTAACAATACCGCGTTTAAAATAAGCTTCATCATCATTAGGATTAATCTCTATTGCTTTGGTATAATCCTGAAAAGCACCGCTGTAGTCTTTAAGTCCAATTCTAGCAAAACCACGATTATAGTAGGCTTTAGCATAATTGGGATTTATCTCTATTGCTTTTGTTAAATCTTGAATCTCTCCTTTGTAATCTGAAATTTCACCTTTGGCAAGACCACGATTATTATAAGCCCCAGCATAATCGGGGTTAATCTCTATTGCCTTGGTAAAATCTTGTATAGCCCCTGAGTAGTCTGTCAGTTTACATTTAGCAACGCCACGATTATAATAGGCATCAGCATACTTAGGGTTAATTTCTATTGCTTTTGTATAGTCCTGAATCTCGCCGCTGTAGTCTGAAAATTCACTTTTAACAAGCCCACGATTATAATAAGCTTCGTGTAAATGTTCGTTAAGCTCGATTGCTTTATTATAATCTTGGATAGCTCCTGCGTATTCTTTTAGTGCATATTTAGCGATACCTCGCATGTAATAAGCCGCTGTATTCTTCGGTTCAGTTTCTATAACTTTGTTTAAAAGTTGAATCTTTTCTCTGTGATCCATAAAAACTCCTCAAATAGATTTATTACTTGGTTATTAGGTGCAAAAATCTTTTATCAAATTATAAGCTTCGCTTTGTCCCAATTCACCTGCTTTTCTCCAATCTAAACAAGCTCCACTTCTATCACCAAGTCCTAATTTAGCAATTCCACGATTATAATAAGCCTTAGAATAATTAGGATTAATCTCTATTGCTTTCGTATAATCCTGTATCGCTCCTTTGTGATTTTTTAAGTCATTTTTAGAAATTCCGCGATTATAATAAGTCTGCGCATAATAAGGATCAATCTCTATTGCTTTCGTATAATCTTGTATCGCTCCGTTGTGATCTTTTAAGTCATTTTTTGCAATTCCACGATTAAAATAAGAAAAAGCATCATTTGGATTAATTTCAATTGCTTTGCAAATATCTTGAATGGCTCCTCTGTGGTCCTTTAAGTCATTTTTAGCACCACCACGATTTGAATAGGCAGTAGCATCGTTGGGGTTAATCTCTATTACTCTAGTGTAATCTTGAATAGCCCCACTGTAGTCCATCAGTTCATTTTTTGCAATACCTCTATTAATATATACACTGGTGTCTTGTGGGTTAATCTCTATTGCTTTGTTAAAATCATTTATAGCTCCTATGTAGTTTGTGAGTACAAATTTAGCAAGTCCACGAGTAGAATATGCCTCGGCAAGTTGAGGGTTAATCTCTATTGCTTTGTCACAATCTTGAATAGCTCCTCTGTAGTCTGTAAGAGCAAATTTATTAAGACTACGATAATAATAAGCTATATAAAAATTAGCGTTAATCTCAATTGCTTTAGTATAATCTCGAATTGCTCCTTGATAATCACCCGACTGATCTTTCTTTGCCCCCTGTGCAAAGTATGTGTTAGCATCTGAATTATTAAGTTCAATCCGTCTTGTCTTTTTCCCCAAATTATCAAAAAAATCTAATAGTCCCATAAGTTCTCCTTTATTTTAAGCAACACTATAAATTCTATATTTATTATATGGCTTTTCAAGAATTAAAATACTATTTCTATATGTGAGTTGTTAAAAATATTTGCTTCAACGTTTAACCAACTATTCATTAAAACAATTTTATTTGACCATATACTAATTTCATTATCATTGCAACAATTCAGTTCTATTATTAATCTTTTCTTTTTAGAAAAATCAAATTTTACTTTTTTTAGAAAATTTATTCCATAGCATTTAGTAGGTTCGATAGAGTCCACAAGACTTAAAAGAAATAATAATGGATGTCTATTAAGTGTTATTCTATTTTTAGAATTTGATATAATTAGGTTGTGAAGGTTATAAGTCTTATAAATATTAATATCGTCTTCGGAATCAACTATCTTATTCTTTAAATATATATTGTGGATAAGAATAACTGAGGCTATAAGTTGAAAATATTTAAACATTGATTCTGACCAGAATAAGTTTTTATAAAAAAAACTAGACTGTCCGCTTATGTTTTTATTATCATAGTATATTTTAACTAATCGATCATAGATTAACATCCCACCAACAATCCCATGATCATAGACATTAAACTTCTCAATACGATAAGTTAGATAATTATCCTTTACATTATTATAAAGTTTTGGAACACCTAAAAGTTTTGGAAGACTATACACGATTCTCAAGTCACTTTCTAACATCTCTCGTGAACTTATTTTACTCTTATTATTTTCAAAATAGTATCCAACATCGTGGTAAAAGCATATTAAGAACCAGAAATATTTGAATGAATTATCAGAGGAATTATTATCAGCGGATGTAAACCTTTTAATTTGATTGTCAATAGATGTTTTTACTCTAATATTACTTTCATAAATAAGAATCCCAAGGAAATAATCCGTCACTATATGTAAATTTCTGTAAGGCTCAATTAGTTCTAAAACATCATAAACATCTTTTGTTTTATTTGAATAGTTTAAAAACTCCTTGATGAAGATTTTCGAATTATCAAATTCGGGTGATGTAAAAGGGTTCGGTAAATCTACTAAATTATAATAATTCCATTTTCCATTTGAATCAAATAATTGCTGAAGTTGTTTTAGTAAATTATCCATAATTAATATTACACTATAAAACTTTGTTATTACCCATTTTGTTTCGTATTAATCGTATTTTAGTTGTTACATACATTAACAGTCAATTTATTTTTTGCAAATATTCTATTCTTCATTCACAAAAATATACTAAAAAATATCTTTCCCCGCCAAAAGCGGGGATAATTTGCTCCAATTATTTCCTTCCATATTTAACTCCCTTTTCTTTTACCTCAAACCCAATTTTTCTTTTTGGTGTTGGAGGAGGGGCTAACAATTGATTTATCGCTTCAAATATTGCCGTTATCTGTTCATCGTGCGTTTCAATTTTATATTCCAATTCTTTTAACTTTTGCGCTAACTCTTTGTGGGTAGATAATATCTCCCTCAGCTTAACAAATGCACGCATAATTGCTATGTTCACTTGAACCGCCCTTTCACTTCGTAAAACAGAAGATAACATTGCTATACCTTGCTCGGTAAATGCGAAAGGTAATTTACGCGTACCGCCCCATCCTGAACTTGATGTTCCAAATTGGAACTTCAAGTCGGCGAATTCTTGCTTTGTAATTTGAAACATAAAATCAGCAGGAAAGCGTGTTAAATTTCTGGACACAGCTTTATTCAAATCACGGGTGGCTACATCGTACAAAATTGCAAGATCACGGTCAAGCATTACTTTTTGTCCGCGGATTAAGAGTATCTTGTTTTCAATTCGTTCCGTTGGTACTACTTCTTTTACATTCATCTTTTACCTCAATAAACTATTTAGGGTTAACAAAACCTCCGACGTTTCCAAAACGTCGGAGGTTTTTTTTCCCAATGCTTTTACTTTCTACTTTCAACTTTTTACTTATTGCACCGGCGGTGTTGGCGTATCCGTTGGCGGAGGAGTCTTATCCTCATTATCCGGTTTTGTGTGCGAACCTCCCTCCAAACCTCCGACGTTTCCAAAACGTCGGAGGTTTTTTTATTCTTATTGCGCTGGTGGAGTTGTTCCCTCAACACCTGGTTTTGTGTGCGAACCAAACGTTTTTCACCCGCAAACTCTTTGGTTCCGGTTTACCAGGTTATGCGCTTGTTCTATATTCTCTATCAATTCTCTCCTTTAAAATAATTTTAATTAGAGATTGATAGGGAACATCGCGCTTATTCGCTAAGATTTTAATCTCATCTAACATTGAGTCCGGCAATCTTAAAGAAATTGTC
>PCUD01000144.1:0-22832 GCA_002786785.1 Ignavibacteriales bacterium CG18_big_fil_WC_8_21_14_2_50_31_20
ATAAATTGCACTTGAACCAATTGGTACAATCCTTTGTTTTGAACCTTTTCCTAAAACTCGTATTACTTCATCGCTAAAATATAAATCGCTTATTTTAAGATTAATTAATTCTGAAACACGGAGTCCACAAGAATAAAATAATTCCAAAATAGCTTTGTCTCTCAATCCAAGTCTTTCTTCCACGTTTGGCGTTTGTAATAACTTATCTATTTCTTCAAACGAAAGCACGGTTGGAAGTTTTCGCTCAGTAATTCTTGTGGAAAGAATTTCAGCAGGGTCTTTCGCAATATATTCTTGAGATGAAAGGTATTTAAAAAATCCTTTTACTGAAGATAAATATCTTGCGGTGGTAGATGAGCTAATTCCTAAATCGCGCATAATTTCAAAATATTTTGAAATTAATTTGGTAGTAATAGTATTTAAATCAGAATATTTTTCCTCTTCAATAAAAGAAAGGAATTTTTTAAGGTCAGAAAAATATGATATAACGGATTGTTCAGATAAATTTTTTTCCAATTTTAAATAAGCCAAATATTCCTGCAGAAATTGATTTAGCTCATTACTAATCATTTGTACTCTTGTTCTCCAATTCGTCCTGATTAGGATAACGAATTCTTTTATGGTGCTGACTAATTAAAATCCCATTAAATGACTCTTTAATTAAATGTATATCTTTAAAAGTAAGAGGTGAATCTTCCAACTGCCCATCTTGGATTCTTATCTTAAAAAGATTATCTACATAATTTTCAATTTTTTCTGGAGTTGGGTCATCCATTGAACGGACTGCTGACTCGCAAGCGTCTGCAAGCATAAGCAGAGCAGTTTCTCGCGTATTTGGTTTTGGGCCTGGATAACGATAATCTTCTTCATTTACATTTTCTTCACCATAAAGCTCATTGGCTTTTTCGTAAAAATATTGAATAACCATTGTTCCATGATGCATTGGTATAAAATCAATAATTTCTTGAGGTATTTTATACTTTTTTGCTAATTCTATTCCACCAATAACATGATTTCGTATTAAATTTACACTTTCTTTTGGAGACAATTTTTCATGAATATTTATATTATTCAATTGATTTTCAATGAAGCTTTCGGGTTTAATAGTTTTTCCAATATCATGATAATAGGCTCCTACTCTTGCTAAAATTGGATTTGCATTTATTTTAACAGCAGCATTTTCAACCATTGAGCCAATTGTCATTGAATGAGCAAAAGTTCCAGGAGAATAGTTAGCCAAATTTTTCAACAATGGTGAATTAAAATCTGTGAGCTCAAATAAAGTTAATTCAGTTGTAATTCCAAATATTCTTTCAACAAAAATAATAAGACCAAAAGTAAGTGCTGGCGAAATAATTGCATTTGATGCAGCATAAGCAGTAGATATAAGCATAACGTCCCATGAATCAAATCGTTCAAATCCAAAAGCCAAAATGCTTAAAACATAACCTAATAAAATGTACAAGAAAGAATGAAATATTTGATTTCTGTTTTTAATATCTCGCACAGTGTATGCAGCTAAACCACCCGTAATAATATTTGTGGCAGCAAGAATGTAATCATTTCCTCTAATTCCGGCTACAATTAAGGCAACCACAACAGTAACATAAAAACCAATACGCGAATCAAATACAATTGTAAGCAACATTGAAGCTACAGGTACAAGAATTAGAAACTCTAACGATCTATCAATTTCTATTTGTCCTACTAAAAAAGCTGACCCGCTAACAAATAATATTATTATCGAAATTAGTAATAGTTTTTGATTATCAAAAAAGATTTTTTTTCTAAACAAAAACAAATAAATTATTAAAGGCATAAACAGTAAAGTTATATGCATAAATTTTCCAATATTTAGCAAAATTGTATCCCAAGTTGAAAGCGTAGAACCCTTTGCTATTCTATATGAATCTATTTTAGATTTTATCTCTGGAGTAATTCTATCATGTTTAGCAACAATCCGTTCATTCTCATTAACAATACCCAGATTTATTGGAATGTTTTCCGCAGCAATTTTTTTTGCTTCCTCTGTACTGGCTTTGCTAAATATAATGTTAGGTTTTAATACTAATATTAAATATTCCTTAACAGCATTTTTTATTTGAATATTTCTATCAAAGTTATTGAAAACTCTTTGATCTAAATATGTTAACATAACTTCCGAATCATAAAGACTTTCTTTTAATTGTTTTACTTCAAACTTGCCATCTCTTATAGAAATAGTGTCCTTTTCAATTTTAGAGTAAATCTGGTTAATGTATCCCCTTCTATAAATTCTTTTAATTTCATTTTTGCAAAAAGAAAACACTTGTTTTAGAGTATAATTTGAACCAAATTTTTCGTTATTAATATTCACAAAAGTTGACACTGATTTTTGTGAAATACCAATTGTGTTGCATACAAGAATAGAATCGGGGTATATTATTGGCTTTTTTAAGCATTGTAATAATTTTGTATTGTTATTTGTTAAAGCCTCTAAAACTTGGTCTTGAATTAAGTTGTTTTTAATAAATATTGGAAATATTTTATCTGTGGCGGCTAATCTTTCTTTTTCAATTATTACTGGGTCTTTTAAAATTTCGAAAGTTTGGGAAGCAATTAAGTCATCTTTAATCCAAATTGAGTTTACTTGAACTGTAGAATCAATTGATTCACCACGGGGGAACATAAGCACAATTAATATTACAGTAACTATTAAAAGAAGTATTTTTACTCTTCTACTTTTTTTTACTTTATTAACATCCACAGAAGTTTTACTCCTTCGCTTTTAATACCATTTCAAGAAATTCGGCAACGCCATCATTTTCATTGTCTTTTGTAGTAATAAAATCAGCTTTAGATTTTATTTCACCAACCGCATTATTAACAGCAATTTTTAAAGCATTTGTTTCAAATAATGTTCTATCGTTATGCCAATCGCCAATAACGGCAACATCTGTAATATTAATTTTTAGATATTTTAACAATCTTTCAAGTGCTTTTCCCTTACTTGAGCCATGTTTTCTAACCTCAAAAAAGTAATATTGTCCCCTTCTTTCTGACTTATAAAAAGAAGTATTAAGTCCAAATGCATACGGAAAACTCATTTTCCTTTCAATAAATTTAAGCGAATCTTTATAATCTCCGGCAAAAACAACCTCTAAAGTTTCGTCCAAATAATTTTCTAAAGAATCAACTTCAACAAAATTTGCACCAAATTTATCAATAAGTTGTGGTACTAAAGGGCTGTGTTCTGTGTAGTATATTGCATCAGCATGGCACAAAGCAATGTTTACCAAATTAAAATCTGCAAGACTAAGAGATTTTTTAACATATTTTTTGGATAAATATGATTCAAAAATAACTTGGTTCGAAATGGTTTTAATCATTGAGCCATCTAAAGTAATTAATGGAGTTTTTAAGCCAAGTTGAATTGCATGAGTTAAAGCGGCACTATGAAGTCTTCCTGTGGCAAAAGTAAACCTCATTCCTTTTGTTAACAAGGCTTTAATTAATTTTTGGCTTTCGGAGCCAATTTCATTAAAACCATTTAATAGAGTACCATCTAAATCAGAAACAATTAGCTTTATATTTTTTAATTTTCCAGCGTTAATCATAATTTATTTAGTTTCTGACAATTTACTTAAAAGTGATCCAATTAAAACAGTTACTAAAACACCAATTAAAGTAAACCAAGTCCAAGCAACTAATTTAAGAGCAATAACTGTAACCATCACAAATATTCCAGCAGTAAAGCCAGCAAGAGCGTCTTCTTGAGTAGCTTTTTTATTTACCAAACCAAGTATAAAAGTTCCAAGCAAACCACCATAAGTAAAAGAAGCAATACTTAAAGCAAGTTCAACAACTGTTTGCGAAGATGACATAAAAAAGAATGCTGAGCCAATTAGTAATACTGCCCACATTATTGTAAAATATCTTGATATTTTTAATTCTTTAACTTCGTTATTAATATGTGTAAATGGTTTATATAAATCAAGCATAGTTGATGATGAAAGAGAGCTAATTGAACCAGCAAGGGTAGAAAGAGCAGCAGCAAAAAGACCAGCAATAATTATCCCAGTAATTCCTACAGGAAGTTGTTTAATTATAAATATTGGAAATATTTCATCAGATTTCCCAATTCCAATTTCGGAAAGATTAGCTCCACTATAAAAGGCGTATAGCCCTAAACCAACAAGAAGAAATAATGCAAATTGGAATATGACAATAATACCACTTCCAATAATAGCTTTTCGAGCAGACTTTAGTGATTTAGTAGTTAAAAGACGTTGTACAATAAGCTGATCTGTTCCATGTGAAGCCATTGAAAGAAAAGCACCACCTAAAACTCCAGCCAATAACGTATATGGCTGTGCAAAGAAATTGGCAAATCCACCACTAAATCCCCAGTTAAATATTTCCATCTTTCCATCAGCTTGCGAAATAGCAATTATTGAATCAAATCCATTTGGAAGAAACTTGAAGATTAAAAAACCTAAAGCAACAGAAGCTCCCCCTATATAAATAATCATTTGAATTACATCAACCCAAATAACACCTTTAACACCACCTATATAAGTATATGTTAAAGCAATGATTGCAATAATAATAATTGCAACAGGATAACTAATATCTAACATTAATTTTAGCGGAATAGCCGTTGCAAAAAGCCTTACTCCATCAGCGGCTAATCGAGTAAAAATAAAAACAATTGATGCAAAAGATCTTGTCTTCCCGCCAAATCTATTTTCCAAATACTGATAAGCGGTTGATAAATCGCCCTTAAAATATGATGGCAAAAAGAATGCAGCAATAACAATACGGCCTAATAAATATCCAAAAGTAACTTGTAAAAAATTTAAATTTGTTAAATAAGCTAATCCAGGAATAGAAATAAAAGTAAGTGTGCTTGTTTCGGCAGCTACAATTGAAAAACACACAGCCCACCATTGAACTGATTCAGAACTTTGGAAATAATCCTTAGAGGACTTTTGCTTGCCTCCTTTAACGATACCGAAAATAGCAACACCTATTAAATATGCTACTATTATTAAATAGTCAATTGAATGATTCACAGAAATACTTAGTTGTTATTAAATTCTTTAATTGCTTCTTCAACAGAGTTGTAAATTGGTAATATCTTATCGAGTTGCGAAATTTCGATTAATGTTTTAACACTTTTTTGAGGAGAAGCAATTTTAATTTTTCCTTCCTCTGCTTGCAAAATTCTGAAAGCTAATAAAAGCGCACTTAATCCAGAACTATCACAATATTCTACTTGAGACATATCAACAATTAACTTATTAACTTCTTCGGATAAAGAAATTGTAAACTCTGCTTTTACAAGTCCCGCAATAGCAGCATCGAACCTGCTTTCGTTAAGCTTAAAAATTGCTATTCCATTATTGATACTAAATTCAAAATTAACTGATTCATTCATATTGTTTTCTAATTGTTTATAAATATTTTCTATTTATCTGCATTAATTATTTATTTTATTTTAAAACATCCGTAATGAATTTAACAAATTTCTATATGATTTTTCAGAATTTATTTCGCGTGGAATTTGATAGTTGTAAAATAAATCTGAATTTCTTTTTATAAATCCAATTCTGAAATCGGAAAGTGGAATATTTGATAAAGCGCTTGAAAACAAATCGTCTTCGAGGTTTAAGTCAATAACTAAATCAAATGTATATTTTTTAATCCTATTTACTAAATCTTTTGTTGGAAGCTCCAATTTGCTTTTATCCAATTCAGAAATTACAAGTGACGCATACTCAAAATCTGTTGGCAAATATTTTTGTAATTCTGGCTTATGAATTAAAAATAATTTCTTTTTATGAATAGCTGTAAATCTTACAATTTCAAAAACTTCTACTATCAAATCCTTTTCCAAATTTGGTAAAATTATTAAAACGTCTTTTGATTCAGAAAAAAAACGTTGAAAACTTCGGTCATGTTTTTGATGCCTCACAAATCTTCGCTTTGCTAATAAAATTCCAATTTTATTTTTTATGTTTGAAATCATATTATTTATTTAACATCCCATTAAATTCTTCTTCTGAAATTATTTTTACACCAAGTTCTTTAGCTTTTTCCAATTTTGAGCCGGCATTTTCGCCCGCTAAAAGGTAATCAGTCTTTTTGCTTAAACTACTCATAAACTTTCCGCCAGATGCAATTATTTTTTCTTTAGCTTCATCGCGAGTTATTTCGCTTAAAGAGCCTGTTACAACAAAAGATAAACCAATTAAATTTTGATTATTTGATTTGGGCAATTCTGCAACAAAATTAAGTCCTTTTTCAATAAGCTGCTCAATTAGTTTGTTATTTTCATTCCTTGAAAAATACTGGACTAAGCTGTTACTAATACTTGGACCAATTTCATCAACCTCCTCTATGATTTCAGAAGTTGCATTTTTAATATTGTATATTGTTTCAAATGCATTTGCTAATTTGCGGGCTACACCTGCACCAACATACCTAATTCCAAGTGCAAAAAGGACTTTATGAAAAGGTTGACTTTTACTTTTTTCAATTGAAGCAAAAATGTTATCAATACTTTTCGCACCAAAACCTTCTAATGATTTTAATTCATCTTCATATTTTGAGAGATTATAAATATCCGCAAATGATTTTAAATATCCCTTATCAACAAAAAGATTTATTATTGCTTCGCCTAATCCCTCAATATCCATCGCTCCACGAGAAGCAAAATGAATTAACTTACCTTTAATTTGGGCTGGGCATTCTTCATTAACACAATAAAGAGCTACTTCATTTTCCAACCTTACTAATTGTGATTTACAATCTGGACAAATAGTAGGAATATTTAGAGCTACCGAATTAGGTTGTCGTTGCAATAAATCAACCTCAACAACTTTTGGAATTACGTCGCCACCCTTTTCAATTTTCACAAAATCATTTTCGCGAATATCTTTGCGCTCAATTTCATCTGCATTATGTAGTGTAGCTCTGCTAATAATAGAGCCTGCAAGTTCAATAGGTTCAAGCTCGGCAACTGGAGTTATTGCACCAGTTCTTCCAACTTGCCACGTAACTTTATTTAGTTTTGTGATAGCTTGTTTGGCTTTGAACTTAAACGATGTTGCCCAACGAGGTGATTTAGCAATGCTGCCAAGTCTATTTTGTTGCGCAAATATATTAACTTTAATCACTACTCCATCAATTTCATAAGGAAGTGAATCACGATTTATTTCCCATTTACGACAATAGTTTATAACGTCTTCAATATTAGAACAAAGTTCATAATTTGGATTAATTTTAAACCCTAATTTTGAAAGATAATTTAGACTTTCATTTTGCGATCTTAATCTTAATTCATGGCTTAAAATATAATATGTGTAAATATCAAGCGGACGTTTAGCAACTTCTTTTGGATTTTGTAATTTTAAAGTCCCCGCAGAAGAATTTCTTGGATTTGCAAAAATCTTTTCACCATTAGCTTTCCGTTCCTCATTTAATTTTTTGAAATCGGCTAATGCCATAAATATTTCACCACGGACTTCAAATGATCTTTTTTCTTTTACACTTAATGGAATACTTTTTATTGTACGAATATTATTAGTAATTTCCTCACCAACTTTTCCATCGCCCCTTGTAGCTGCCTGAATCAAAAATCCATTTTGGTAATGAATACTTGCTGAAACACCATCAATTTTTAATTCAACAACATATTCAATTCTTTCTTCACCTTCCAAACCGCTTCTTACTCTTGAATCAAAAGCTCTAAGTTCTTCTTCAGAATAAGTATTTGTAAGGCTTAACATGGGAACTTTATGTTCAATTGGATTAAAAATTTTTGTTAAATCTGACCCAACCCTTTGTGTTGGTGAATCAGGTGTAATAAGCTCTGGGTGCTCCTTTTCTAATTTAATCAGTTCATTTAAAAGTGAATCAAATTCAAAATCAGAGACTTCACTTTCAGCTAGAACATAATACTTATAATTAAGTTTATTTAATTTCTCGCGTAATTGATTTATCTTTTCAAAAATAGAATTATTCATTTCCTAAATCTTGTTGAGTCTTTGAATAGTGAATACCTTGTAAATCCACAATTACATTTCTTATTTCCCCTTTTTTCCCATCGAATTCAAGTTTTTTACCGTTTAGTATAAATTCAATTCCACCAGCGTTTCCAATTAATAAATCTATTTGCGACTTAGCAAAAAGAGTTTTACTTCTTTTTGGTGCTAAAATGAATTCATCTTTTTTTGTATTATCAATTTGAATTCTAAACCATGAGGAATCGAGAGCATTTATTATTAAAGACAAACTATCCTTTTTTGAGTTTGTAACATCCAGACTTGATTTTGTTTCATCTTCATTTGTTACAACTTCAAAGCGAGGAATTTCTTTTATACCATTTTGTTGTTTAATTATGTCTTCTACTTTGGGTTCAACTATTATTTCAACAGTATTTGGATTCAGAACCGTAAAATATATAATTCCAGCAATTATAATTATGAGAGCAAAAATTAGGGCTAAAATTGGATTAAATTTTTTTTCATCCTTTTCATTATTATTTGGGTTTTCAACAAAATTATCGATATCTCCAATTTGGGAATTATTAATTTTGGAATTTTTGTTTACCTCATTAACTTCAGTTTCTTCAAAATTTTCACCTTTGCAAGCAGCCTCGTAACGCTTTATTGTTTCTTCAACATTACAATTAATTGCATCAGCATACTTGCGAATAAATGCACGCATATAAACATCGGGCATAATTGCAAAATTGCCTTTCTCCATTTCTTCAATATATTTTTTATCAATACGTGTTTTTTCATAAATCTCGTTAACAGAAATTCCTAATGACTCTCTTTTGAGTTTAAGTTCTTCCGCAAATTTAATTAGTGTAGTCATCTTATTATTCTCTAATTAATTTTAACTTTGCTGCAAATGCTCCATCAATTCCATGTATGTTTGGAAAAGTTTGCACACAACCATTTTCTGCAATTAATGATTTATCAAAATAATTAACTGCATTTATAAGTTCAAATTCTTTATGGTTATTTAAAAAGTTTTTAATTACTTCATAGTTTTCTTCTGGCTCAATTGTACAAGTACTAAAAACTAATTCACCACCAGGTTTAAGCAAAGAAGCACCTTTTTCTAATAATTTAGGCTGCAATTCAGAAAGCTGTATAATATCTGAAATATCACGTTTCCATTTAATATCAGGTTTTTTGGTTAATGTGCCTAAGCCCGAACAAGGTACATCGAGTAAAATTTTATCAAATTTTTCGTCGTCAGAGTATTCCAATGCGTCTGCTTCAACAATTTTAACATTATTTATTGCTAATCTTGTCAAATTTTTCTGCAGTATTTTTAATCTGCTAGCATATTTATCAATTGCAACTATTTCACCTTGGTTTTTCATTAAATCAGCTAATAAGCTTGTCTTTCCACCAGGTGCGGAAAATAAATCAAGTACTCTTTCATTTGGTTTTGGGTCCAAAAGATAGCACGAAAATCCAGTACTTTCATCCTGAACAGAAAAATATCCTTTGGAAAAATATTCCCAATTTGTAATATTAGATAGACTATGGAGGCCGATAAAATTTGGTAAATATTTTGATTCCGAAAAAGATAGTTCAACTGAACTTAATAACGCTTGTAATTCATGGCTATTTGAAACTAAAGTATTTACTCTAATTGTTGTAGAGGGTTTTTGGTTATTCGCAATTAACAAATCTTCTGTAAATTTTTCGCCATACCTAGCAATCCACCTTTTTACTAACCAATTGGGGTGTGAATGATATGCAGATAAATATCCGACAAGATCTTCTTCACGTTTTGGATATCTAATGCCATCTTTGTTCCTAATAATATTGCGAAGAACTGCATTAGTTACGTTTGCTGATTTTTCACCTTGAAGCTTTTTAACAAATTCCACCGCTTCATTTACAGCAGCATAATCTGGCACTTTATCCAAAAATAGTATTTGGTATAGAGAAACCCTCATGGAATTTTTTACGTTAGGAATGCATTTTGAAAACTGACCTTTATAAAACCCTGTTAAAACCCAATCAATTCTACCTAAATGTCTAATAACACCGTGAACAATTTCATATAATAGAGCTTTATCGTTGCTTTTAAGTTCACCGTTTTTTATTTCAAGATCGAGCATTTTTTCAAGGTATGCGTCAGTTCTATCAATTCTATTAAGAATTTTTACCGCAATTCCTCTAACGCCGTCGTAAAGATTTGAGGATTTAAATCCGTTTTCCAATTAAATTATACCTTTCTAAAAGAATTTTTCAAAATTATGTTAAACGAAAGTTGAGTGTTTTAACCCTAATTATGCAATAGGATAAACTCTTATAACATAATGACTTACAGCAATTGAGATTCTCCAATGCATAATCTGGGTTTAATTTATTTAATTTAGATATTTAATAAGTAAAAAATAACGAAAAACAAGGTTATAAGTGTGAAGAATTTTTGACAAAAAAAAGGCTGATAATTTAGAACTATCAGCCCAACTAATTTTTAATATGTAGAAGGATTAATCCTTTTTTGCATATTTTTTCTTAAACCTTTCAACACGCCCAGCAGAGTCAAGCATTTTTTGTTTTCCAGTAAAAAATGGATGAGATTTATCTGATATTTCTAACTTAACCAATGGATAAGTATTACCATCTTCCCATTCAATTGTTTCACTAGTTTTTACAGTTGAGCTAACTAAAAATGCATGATCAACCGACATATCTTTAAAAACTACAGGTCTATAATTTTCTGGATGAATTCCTTGTTTCATTTCGTATCCTAAATAAATATTTTAAGATTCTAAATATAAATAAATATTGTAAAACTTCAAAAAAAGTAACTAAATATTAATTTAAATATCATTCAATAATTCTGAACCATGTTCAAAATCATTGTGAAACAAACACTATAATGAGTACATTAATCCTAATGCAATATTAATAAAACTTGTTGTTGAACTGCTTGAATTTGTTGTTGTTGTGCTTCCATCCGAAGAAGATTCTGATTGTGAAATTTCCAATCCATTTCCATCGAGTGTAGCTGCAAAATTTAATCCAATTTTTTCTGAGAATAAATAATTAAATCCTGCTCCAATTTTATATGCAGTTACGGTTTTACTTTCACTTTTGCGAAAACTATATTCTACTCCATTTAATTTAACCGAATTAGCATCAATTTTTGCCAAATGCAATCCAAATGATAATGTTAAAAAAGGTTGAAATTTATCTCTTGAAATATAATAGAACCCATCAAGCATAATAGGAATAACTGAATAGGGCATGTCAACTTCAATATTTACGTTTTCACCAGATAGTTCTGAAAGTTTCTTTGAAAAATAGTCATTATCTGCATTCCAAACTTTATATCCAACATGAGCGCCAATATCCCAGCTATCTGCGAGTTTGTATGAAAGACCAATATGACCACCAGCGCCTGATTGATATAAATCGCCTAAATCACCCATTGGCACAGTATAATCAGCGCCAGCATGTAATTTTATAATTGACTGTGCTGTTGCTAAATTTGCAATAAAAAAAACTAAAGTTGCTAAAAAGATTGCTTTTTTCATTTTACTACTCTCCTCAATTGATTGTTTAATATCTATATTATTTTATTATGTATGAACGTTTTGAAAATTACCACCTTAAAATTTTTGGTTTTATCTATTATTTTAATAACATTGTTTTTTTTGTTGCCACAAAGCCATAAGAAGTTTGCATTTTGTAATAATAAACTCCACTTGAAAGATTACTTGCATCAAACTTAACTTCATAATTTCCCGTTTTTAGTTCTTTATTTACCAAAGTTGCAACTTCTTTCCCGAGAATGTCGTAAACTTTGAGGGTAACAAACCCACCCCCAACTCCTCCTAAGAGGGAATTTTGAACCGACGGAATTGAGTATTTTATTGTCGTTGTCGGATTGAACGGATTGGGATAATTTTGCTCCAACACGAAACCTTTAGGAGTTAAATCATCTTCATTAGCATCAGTTGTAGTAAAAGTTGAACTAAAAGCTCCTTTTCCAAAAGTTCCAATTACTACTTTACCATCTACTGGACGCACATCAATTGTTTCAACAACTGTATTTCCAATTTCAACAGGAGCTTCCAAATTCCATTTTGTATCAGAGCCATTTAAAGTTGAAGTAGAGTATAACCCCGTTGAAGTTGCTGCGAAATAAACTAATCCATCTGAAACTGGCAGAATTTTTACATCTCTAATTGAAGGACCGTTTCCAGAACCATCTGAAAATTCCTCCAAATTTCCGCTAACAGCAGACCATGAGCTACCGCCATTATTTGAATAAAACATACTAATTACGCCATAGTTTGAATATGAAACTAAAATACAGTTTTCATCGTTTGGATTTGTGGCAATTGCGGAAATATTGGCGTTTGGAAAATCACTTGATGAAATATTTTCCAGTGGTGAATTAATATCCGCAGCATTTGTAATTTTGTAAATTTGTCCGCCATTATCACCAACATAAAGTAAATTGTTTTTTGCTTTTGTAGTTGCTAATGCGGTAACATTCTGATAATCAACAACACCGTTAAAAACTTCCCAATTAATAGAGGTTGGTTCATCATTCCCATTTGGAATAGCTAATAAATTACTGTTCCGCCAAACTTTATCCCCAGCCGCAAGAAACATAACATTGGGGTTATTTGAATCTAAAATATATGGAGTTTTGAAATCAAAATTATCTGCGCCAGCAGGTTTAACCAATGCAACGTTTTCTGATAAATCAATTCTATATATATCACCCTCTTGGCTTGATACATATAAATGCGTACTTCCATCGGCAATAGCTGTTACCATTCCATCACCGCCACCAGTAATTCTCCAATCAGATTTTGTATTTGGTGTCATGTCAAGATACGAACCATTATCTTGCAATCCACCAGAAAGAAATCCATTATTTGCAGATACGTGATCAATAGCTACTGACCAGAATTGAGTAGTAGTATATCCATTATTTAAGTATTCCCAAGCGACTAAATTTGCAGTAATATCGTTTGATTTACTAATTCCTCCATCATGAGCAGAAAATACTATTTTGGGGTTAGAAGGCAAAAAGAAAAATCCATGCTGATCTGGATGATGATTTATATACATATCAATATTGTTGTCTGTGGCATATCCACCAATCCAATTATCTGAATTAAGTTTTGTCGCAAATCCATTGGTAGTTCTATAAAGATTTGTTCCACCAATAATTACAAAATTTTCGTCATCTGGTTTAACTTTAAGAACAACATCATAACCAGTTTGAGTTTGGAAACCAGCAACTGGGTCAACATAATCTGGAAGATTTTGGCTCAAGTCTGTCCAAGTGCCAAATTCGTTATTATATCGCCAAAGGCTAGAAAAATCACCTTCTTCACCTTCAATTCCAAAACCTGGAGTTGTGGCAACAACGTACAAAATATTATCATTACTTGGAGCATTTGTTATAACAATTCTTTGAACTGATGCAGGCCAAAATGATGGAGTAATATTTGTCCAATCGGATTTGTTGTCAGTAAAATAAATTCCACTATTAATGCCTGCGCCAAGTGCAGCATAAATTCTACCACCAGTAGTAACTGAAACGCTTGAAAAATGTGATATTTCACTTAAATCACCAGCTCCTGAAATAGAATATTCCCAAGTTTCACCTCCATCAACCGAGCCATAAACTCCTCCAAGACATGCAGCCCAAATTTCATCTTGCTCCAAATTGCTTTCATTTATATCTAAATTCCAAACAATTTGAAATGGATGAAATGAATATGCGGGTGAATTTGATTGTGTGTTTACAAGCGGAACCCAAGTTTGACCGTTATCGTTAGATTTATAAACTCCATTTCCTAACAAACCACCAAGTCCATTACCATCAGGCCAAAAGTTTGCGTAATATTCGCCAGTTCCATAATACCAGTTATTCGTTTTCCCACCTCTTGTATCTTGCACTATGCTTGTTACATTTTGAATAAATGTTGGATCTGTTACACTTGTCCAATTCTTCCCGCCATCAATTGAACGCCATGCACCACCTTCTGCCGCTGCTGCAATTAGAATTTGAGGATTACTAATATCTGAAATAATATCTTTTGTACGTCCACCTTGATTATTTGGACCTTCTGAAACCCAATTTGCGGATTTAATTTTATTATTTTTATATTGATACGCTTCTTTTTTTATGGGTAATTTCTTAGAAAATGCTAATTCCTTTTTTCTAATATCATCTGGTATTTTATTTGTGATAGGATTTTTCAACCTCTCATACTGCCAATTTATCATATCTGTATATGATTTTGTTGCCTTCATATCTTTAATAATTTTCGATAATTTTGAACTGCTATCAACTTCAAACATATTTGAAGTGTAACTAACTATAATTAGAACTGCAAAAGCACTAATTATTCCAACTAATTTTTTTGCTTTAATTTTCATTTTTTCCTCTATAACTTTTAATGGTTTAATACGTTTCATAAAAATCAATCGAATAGCTTTTCTTGTCCACATTGTTTTTTCCCGAATAGCTTGCTAATACTTTAATATTGCCTTTAAATCTATCGTTTACTTTTAGTCCAGGTAGTTTTCTGCTTAAATTGGGTACTAAATCATCTGTGGTTTTTGACAATGTGAAAACAAAATGGACTTTTATGGAATCGTTTAATTGCAATGATGGACTCTGTTTACCGCTTCCAAAAATGGAATCAACTTTTACTAATGCCCAACAAGGAACTTTGCTGCATGGACTGTTTAAATCCTTTGATAATTTGTCTTTTGCAATTGATAAAATTGTTCCACTAATATATAGAGCACCTCTTGGAATATTCAATTCACTTTTACCGAGCGAATCTTCATCTGGAATATATCTGTTATTTGAACAAGAAAATACTGAGAACACAATACTAATTGAGACAATAATTTTACTTAGAGAATTCATCTTATTTACTCTTTGTAATTAAATAAATATTTATTTTTTACCAAGTTTTTCTTTATTTGCTTCAACTACGTCTTCGCGCAAAGTTTCTGCCATATATGTTCCTACATCATCGGCTGCATCTTCAACCAATTTTTTAATTTGATTAGGATCTAAAGCAGCTAACTGTATTGCACTAAATACATTTTCGAGCGATTTGTTTTTTGTTGTGTTTCCAGTATTATCTTCTAAAGGAATTGTTTTGGTTTCGGAATTTTCCCAGACCATTTCACCAGTTGTTCTTTTTGTTATTGAAGCCGTTGAGTGCACATACAACGAAACTGAATTATTGCTCATAAGCAATTTTACCTCTTCCAAAACCACTGAACAGAAATAGTCAGGTTTGTCTGATATTTTTTCTACTGCAGCTACATCTAAGTAAGAATTAATTGATTCGGATAATTTTCCAGCAATTGAATGTAGCATATCTTTTGTATCTATTGCTTCTTCAAGTTTGTTTTGTTTATCAGCTTCTATAAATCCAGTTCCAACAGAAGTAAGAATGCCAAGCACAACATCTTCTGTTTTTTTGCTTTTTTTTGTATCTGTGGAGGAGCTTCGCTCAATTAAAACACTTTTAGCTGCTGGTTTTACAACTTCTTTAAAGTGCATTGTTGAGCCTTGAACATTGTGTTTAGCCAAATCGTTTGTGTGTGCACATGAAAACAGCATTGCAGAAATAATTAAACCGACTAAAATTTGTATTAGATTTTTCATTAATTTCTCCTTTATATATAAATTTTTGTAATTAGTTAGTTTATTGTTTTGCCCTTTAATTTATTTTATCCTCCATTGCCTTTCAATAGCATAAAAATGCTATATTGATTAAGTTTTTGGTGGAATTTATATTTCCCCTTTGAAAGATTTTGAAATAACCTCTGCTTTGCTGTTTACATTTAGTTTTCGGTAAATACTTCTGATGTGTTGGCGAACTGTATCAATTGAAATATCCAAACGGTCGGCAACCAATTTGTAACTTAATCCGTCAACCAAAGCAACAACAATTTCTTTTTCGCGAGTTGATAATTCCTTCTGTCCTTCAATTTGTTTTGGATTAAAAAATTCAACAATTTTTCTTGCAATATTTGGCGACATGGGTGAGCCACCAGCAAAAATTTGCTCTATTGATTCTTTTATTTTATCCAAAGGTGTGTTTTTTAGCAAATATCCCGATGCGCCGCGTCTTAGCGATTGAAATACTTTTTCGCTATCATCGTGGACTGTTAGCATAATAATTTCTGTATGTGGCAAATGTTGTTTTATTTTGGGTAAAGCGTCAATTCCACTAATTCCCGGAAGACCGATATCCATAATTAATATATCAATTTTTTCAATTTGCTTAAATTCTTCAAAAAAATCTTCGGCTGAAACTACACTTAAGACCACATTAAAATCATCTTGGAAGTTCAAATATTTTTCCAGTAACTCTTTTAGTTCAATATCATCTTCAATAAGTGCAATATTTGTCATTTTTCCCATTTTTTCTAAAAATTTGCAAATGATTTACTTTCAACAATTTAGCTTAACTTTACCTCAAAGAATAAAAAATTTAAAATGTAAAAACAAGAATTTATTTTAGACATGATATCGCATAAAAATGCTATATGCTACCTAATTTTTATTCCAGAAAAAACCACTTTGTAACCATTTTGTATTTCGTTTGAAAAATTTCCCCCAATTTTTTCAACTCGCATTTTCATATTTTTTGTGCCTTGTCCCGAATGCTCATTTTTTACCACAAAACTGCTTCCATTATCCCAAATTTCCATTGTTAAAAATCCGCTTTCCTGCAAAAGTTTAACATTAACTTCTGTCGCATTTGAGTGTTTATAAATATTGTTAATGGCTTCTTTAAAAATAAGATACAAGTTTTGTCTAATTTCAAAGGCAAGTTTTATATCTAATTTTACAGTTGAATGCTCAAAACTGACGGCAATATTTTTGCTTCTTAAAATGCTGTAGGATTCGTCTTTCATTTTGATAATTATATTTTTAAATTCGTCATTTCGTGCATCAATTGACCAAACAATATCGCGCATTGTTCCAATTGCTTGATTTGAAAGCTCAGAAATTCGCGAAAGATTTTTTTCGGTGTTGTTTTTATCAATTCCATATTTCACAATATCGGCTTGCATCGAAATTTTGGAAAGAGTAGCGCCAATATCATCGTGCAAATCGCTTGCAAGTTTAACACGCAATCGCTCAATTTTTAACAATTGATTTATTCTGTATTTGTATAAAAGATGCATAATTCCACCCAAAAACAGAATTACCAACAAATAAAACCACCAAGTTTCCCAAAATGGAGGCGAAATAATTATGCTAATTTCTGTTCCCTTACTCCAAATTCCTTCGTTGTTTGCGGCTTTTACTTTAAAAATATATTTTCCACTTGGAATTGAATTAAACGCCACAAATCTGCGAGTTTCAACAAAATTCCAATCTTTATCCAAGCCTTCCATTTTGTAAGCGTATTTGGTTTTTTCAGTCGTAAAATATTCCAAAGAAGCAAACTCGAACGAAAAAGCGTTGTCCAAATACGAAAGTTGAATTTCCTTGCTTTCCGAAATTGGTTTTGTGAGAATCGTTCTTCCGTTTGGAAGTCTTCCAGTTTTTACCGTTTGATTAAAAATTTTGAAATCGGTAATCGCAATTGGTGGAATATTTTCAGTTTCATTTATTTTTGATGGATAAAAAGCGTTAAATCCGTTAATTCCACCAAAAAACAACTCGCCTGATTTACTTTTAAACGCCGCACCTTGATTAAATTCGTTGTTTTGCAATCCGTATTTTTCGTCAAAATTTCTAAATCTATTTTCCTTTTTAATAAATTTTGAAATTCCATTATTTGTGGAAATCCAAATATTATCCATTTCGTCAAGTAAAATTGAATAAACAACATTATCCGGCAAACCATCCTTTTTCAAATAATGATGAAATTTGCCAGATTTTCTATCAAATCTGTTCAAACCTCCGCCGGCTGTTCCAATCCAAATTTGATTTTCTTTATCCTCATTTATTGATAAAACCGCATTATAACTTAAACTTACCGAATCTTTTGGAATGTGAAAATAATGTTTAAATTCGTTCGTTTTGGGATTTAGAATATTTAAACCAACATCTGTTCCAATCCACAAAAGTCCGTTTTTATCCTCAAAAACAACATTTACTTTATTATGACTCAAGCTATTTTTGTCATTTGAGTCGTATTTAAAAGCGATAGAACTCTCATTTTTCCTGTCAAAACGCAGCAAACCTTGGTCAGTTCCTATCCACAAAAATCCATCTTTGGATGAAATAATTGAATAAATAACTTCGCCATTAATAAGATTTGGGTTTGTGTTTTTGTAAATGGTTAATTTGTTCGACTTAATATCATATTTGCAAAATCCTCCAACATCTTTTCCAATCCACAAAATTTCATTTGGTTTATTGGGGTCTGGCAAAAACGAATAAATTGCTTCAATTTCTAAATAATTTGAGACACTATTTTGTCGTCTATTAATTTTATTAAGTCCGTTGTAACCGCCAATCCACAAATTTCCAAAACTATCTTCCGAAATTGCTCTAATACTTTTAACCAAAAGATTATTTTCAGCAATATTTTCGCTTGAAAACTTATCAAAATTATGGAGTTTCGGAAATAATTTATTCAACCCATATCCATAAGTTCCAATCCATAAAATTCCCGTTCTATCAACAAATAACGAAGTAATATAGTTAAAACTAAGGCTGTTAAAGTTATTTTCAATATTTGTAAAATACAGTAATTCGTTTTGTCTATTTAGCAAAAATAAACCGTGTTGCGAACTAATCCATAAATTACCGCTAAAATCTTCAACAATTGCATGGACAATAAACTCATTAATTTTCTTTGTTTGAACAAATAATGGATTTGCTGGATTTGCATTTCGGAGCGATATTTGTGTGAATTTGTTGCTAAATCGGTCATATTTGCCAAGTCCTTCAAACGTTCCAATCCAAAAATTGCCTTTTGAATCCTCAAACAATGCCGTAATACTTTTAATTTTGGGACTATTTTTGCCATAATCCAAATTTATTTTTTTAATTGAATTTCCAATAACGTCTATTTTTAGCAACTCTCCAGAATAAGTTCCTGCCCAAAGAATTCCCTTTTTATCCTCGCACAAAGTTGTGATGTGATTTGTTTGCTCAAAGTCAATTTTGGAAAATTGCTTGGTGGAATAATCATATTTATTCAAACCATGCTCAGTTCCAACCCAAATATTTCCACTATTATCCTGAACAATGCTTGTAACTCTGTTTGTATTTACTAAATTTCTGTCTGGAATTAAAAAACGAGTAAAAGTTTGAGTTCCTTTATCAAACCGATTTAAACCCTCATCCGTTCCAACCCAAATGTTTGAAAAACTATCCTCAAAAACAACATTAATACTGTTGTTGCTCAAACTTAAATTATCGCCTGGAATATTTGTGATTGTATTTATATTATAACCATCATATTTTACCAAACCCGCACGAGTTCCAAACCACATAAATCCAGTTTTATCTTGAATAATTGACGAAATATTATTTTGCGAATAAAATTCACCAAGCAACAATCTGCGAAACATCATTGAAGTTTCGTAACTATCGTTTTGCGAAAACGCCAAAATTGGCAAAAACCAAAATAAAATTGGGATTATTATATTTTTGAATTGAAAGTAAATTTTGCGGCTCAAATTGTTGTAAAATAACAGAAATAGCTTGCAAAATATAATGATTAACTATTGCTTTATCTAAATAATGAATCAATTTTATTCAAACTGATTATTCACTCTAATTGTCCGAATATTTTGAATTTATACATTAGTTAATTATGTTAATGTTCAATTTGTTAACTACTTTGTGGGCTATAAGCTTATTTGTGGAATTATAGTTAATAGAATTAAAATTTAATTGAAAAATTTGATTGAAATTTCATTAAATCTATTCGAATTATATTTTTGTCAATGGATTTAATTCACTTTGCATTTAGATCTTTTTAGTAATTTGCAACACTTTTTTAAGGATAAATTTTAATGTTCGAACAAACCTTTAAAAACATTGACGATATTCTACACAAAGATGCTGGCTGCAGCAGTGAATTAGATTACGTTGAGCAAACTTCTTGGATACTATTCCTTAAATATCTGGATGATTTAGAAAAAGATAAAAAAACTGCCGCTGAGCTTACCGGAAAAATTTATTCAAATATTATTGCCGGTGAATTTCAATGGAATGTTTGGGCTGCTCCTAAAGATGCAAATGGTAAATTAGACCATCATATAGCCATGAATGGTGATGATCTTATAGATTTTGTCAACATTCAACTTTTTCCCTATCTAAAAAAGTTTAAGACTTCTGCCGAAAGTGCCGATACTATTGAGTATAAGATTGGTGAGATTTTCAGCGAATTAAAAAATAGAATTCAAAGCGGATATAATCTGCGTGAAGTTATTAACCGTATTGATGAACTCCGTTTCCGCACACATTCTGAAAAGCATGAAATGAGCCATTTGTACGAAGCTAAAATTCAGAACATGGGAAATGCCGGTCGTAACGGAGGCGAATATTACACACCGCGCCCTTTAATTAAAACTATGGTAAGAGTTGTTGCTCCTAAAATTGGAGATAAAATTTATGACGGTGCTAACGGAAGCGCCGGTTTTCAATGTGAGAGTTATGAATATTTGAGACAGTCTAAAAAACTTTCTACCGGTGATATTGTTACTCTGCAGAAGAATACTTTTTACGGAAAAGAGAAAAAATCTTTAGCCTATATAATTGGCATTATGAATATGATTCTGCATGGGATTGAAGCTCCAAATATTATTCATACAAATACGCTTGCAGAAAACATTGCCGATATTCAAGAAAAAGACCGCTATGATGTTGTTTTAACAAATCCTCCTTTTGGCGGGAAAGAGCGCGCCGAAGTTCAGCAAAACTTCCCTATTAAAACCGGTGAAACTGCTTTTCTGTTTTTGCAGCATTTTATTAAAATATTAAAAGCCGGAGGTAAAGCCGGTATTGTAATTAAAAATACTTTCCTTAGCAATACGGATAATGCCTCTGTTAGTTTGAGAAAACTTTTACTTGAAAGCTGCGATCTTCATACTGTTTTAGATTTGCCCGGCGGAGTGTTTTCCGGTGCGGGAGTTAAAACTGTTGTTCTCTTTTTTGAAAAAGGAAAACCGACTAAAAAAGTTTGGTATTACCAGCTTAACTTGGAAAGAAATCTAGGAAAAACAAATCCGCTTAACGAAAGTGATTTAGCTGAGTTTGTAGAACTTCAAAAGAACAAGAAAGAGAGCGAAAACTCTTGGACAATTGATATAAAAGATGTTGACCAAAACACATTCGATCTTTCAGTTAAAAATCCAAATAAAAAAGAAGAAGCCGCTTTAAGAGAACCGAAAGAAATTTTGAAAGAAATTAAATTACTTGATAAGGAAAGTGAGGAAATTTTAAAAACAATTAAAGATTTGATTTAGCCATGAAAAATGAAATCATATTATACCGTCCTAACGAAATGGCTGAACATATTGAAGTTAGGCTCGAAGACGAAACCGTTTGGCTGTCACAACAACAGATGGCTACATTGTTTAATCAAACAAAACAAAATATCAGTTTGCATATCAATAATTGTTTTAGGGAAAAGGAATTAGACAAAGTGGCAACCGTCAAGGAATCCTTGACAGTTCAAAAAGAGGGCAACCGAAGTGTAAAGCGTAAAATTGAATTTTACAATTTAGATGTTATCATTTCAGTAGGCTACAGAGTAAAATCAAAACAAGGAACACAATTTCGTATTTGGGCTACAAGAGTATTAAAAGATTACTTGCTAAAAGGCTATACCATTAATAACCGAATGAACAGATTAGAAGATAATTTTGAAGTATTAAAAAATAAAGTGAATAAAATAGACTTTCAAATAAATACACATCTAATCCCAACCCAAGGCGTTTTTTTTGATGGACAAGTATTTGATGCTTACAAATTAGCATCTCGTATCATCCGCTCGGCAAAACAAAGCATTATGTTGATTGATAATTATATAGATGAAACTACACTTACCCATTTAGCAAAAAAACAAAAAGGTGTAAAAGTTCTTTTGTTAACCAAAACTATTAGCAAAACTTTGGAGCTTGATGTTAAAAAAGCTAACGAACAATTCGGCAACTTTGAACTGAAAACCTTTACCAAAAGTCACGACCGTTTTCTAATTATCGATAATAAAGAAATCTATCATTTAGGTGCTTCTCTAAAAGATTTGGGCAAAAAATGGTTCGCCTTTTCTAAATTAGATAAAAATTCAGTTAGCAATATCACAAACTCTATTTTGGATCTTATATGAAACAAGGTTGGGAATTGAAAAAACTAGGAGAAGTTTGTGAAGTTTTTGCTGGTCAATCACCAGAAGGGAAATATTATAACACTGAAGAAAATGGCTTGCCTTTCTATCAAGGGAAAAAAGAATATGGAACTAAGTTCATTGGAGAACCTAAAATATGGACTAGTAAGACAACAAAAGTAGCAGAGTCAAATGATATTTTAATGTCAGTTCGCGCTCCAGTTGGTCCAATTAATTTTTCAACTCAGAGGATTTGTATTGGTCGCGGTCTTGCAGCAATAAGAGCAAAAAAGTCAATTGATAAAGAGTTCCTTTATAATTTTTTGTTGAAACATGAAAATGAAATTGAAAGTAACTCTGGCGCTGTTTTTAATTCAATCAACAAATCTCAAATAGAAGCTATTAAAATCCCACTTCCAACACTTCCCGAACAAAAACGCATAGTAGCAATTTTAGATAAAACCTTTGCCGCAATAGATAAAGCAAAAGCCAATGCCGAACAAAACCT
>PCUD01000144.1:22874-23650 GCA_002786785.1 Ignavibacteriales bacterium CG18_big_fil_WC_8_21_14_2_50_31_20
CAAAGAACTTTTTGAAAGCTATTTGCAAAGTGTGTTTGAGAATAAAGGTGATGATTGGGAAGAAAAAGAATTGGGAAAGGTCTGTGAATATGATAAAATATCGAATAAAAGAGAGGACTTGCCTTATGTTGGACTTGAAGATATTCAATCAAATACTGGCAAATTTGTTGGACCTTTTGAACCCAGAAGTATGAAGAGTTTAACTTTCTATTTTAATGACGAACATGTTCTTTATGGAAGATTACGTCCGTATTTAAATAAAGTTTTGTTGCCAGATTTTGAGGGACATTGTTCAACCGAAATATTTCCAATCAAACCAAAGAAAAATGTTTTGGAAAGAGGATTTTTATTTCAATGGTTAATATCTACTGAAATGATGAAGAAAATAAATGCAACTTGGACTGGCGCAACGTTACCAAGAGCTAATATGAATGCTGTTTTAGAATTTAAAATCAATTTGCCACCTTTAAAAGCCCAACGAGTAATTGTTCAAAAATTCGATGCTTTGTTTTCCGAGACAAAAAAACTAGAAAACATCTATCAACAAAAAATAAAAGAATTAGAAGAATTGAAAAAGAGCATTTTGCAAAAAGCGTTTAGTGGGGAATTGTAATTATGAAGGGCGAAACTGAAACAAAAAAAGTTGACCAACCAAATAAACTTGTAGTATTTCAAGACAAACATATTAGAAGAATATGGCACGAAGAAGACTGGTATTTTTCTGTTGTTGACATAATTGAAGTTCTCACTGATAGTCCAACTCCAAGGCAATATTG
>PCUD01000144.1:23669-26617 GCA_002786785.1 Ignavibacteriales bacterium CG18_big_fil_WC_8_21_14_2_50_31_20
AATCTATTCCGTCAAAAAAAGCAGAACCATTTAAGCAATGGCTAGCGCAAGTAGGCAAAGAACGTCTAGATGAAATAGAAAATCCCGAACTTGCCCAAGAGAGAATGAAAGAGATTTACGAGCAAAAAGGTTATCCGGAAGATTGGATTGATAAACGATTAAGAGGAATTGCAATACGTCAAAACTTAACCGATGAATGGAAAAAACGAGGAATTACAGAAAAAAAAGATTTTGCAATTTTAACGGCAGAAATCTCAAAAGCAACTTTTGGAATGACTCCGAGTGAATATAAAGAGTTCAAAAATATTCCGGCTAAATCAAAAATAAATCTGCGTGATAATATGGATGATTTAGAATTGATTTTTACAATGCTTGGCGAAAGAGTAACTACAGAAATATCAAATAATGAAAAACCCGAAACATTTAACGAAAGCAAAAAAGTAGCAAAACGAGGCGGAAAAGTAGCGGGAAATGCGAGAAAGAATACCGAAAAAGAATTAGGAAGAAGTGTTGTTTCTGACAAGAATTTTTTAGCAGCAACCAAAAAATTAAACAAAGAAGAAAAATAATGAACGAAGCAGAAACCAGAGCAGAACTAATTGATCCAACATTAAAAGCTTGCGGTTGGGGTGTTGTAGAAGATTCTAAAATACTTAGAGAATTTCACATTACTGCCGGCAAAATTCAAACCGGCGGAGTTAGAAGTAAAAAACTAACTGCCGATTATGTTCTGGTTTATAAAGGGATTAAACTTGCTGTTGTAGAAGCCAAAAGTGCAGATATTGAAGTAAGCGAAGGAGTTGCACAAGCAAAACTTTACGCAGAAAAATTAAATCTTGCCGTAACTTATTCAACCAACGGAAAAGAGATTTACAGCATTTGTCTAAAAACCGGAAAAGAAGGTTTAGTTGATAATTTTCTTTCACCGGAAGAGTTGTGGAATAAAACTTTTGAAGAAGAAAATATTTGGAGAGAAAAATTCTCATCCATTCCGTTTGAAGACAGAAGCGGAACATGGCAGTTAAGATATTATCAAGAAATTGCAATTAATAATGCGCTTGAAGCCATTGCAAAAAACCAAACAAGAATTCTATTAACATTAGCAACCGGAACCGGTAAAACCGCAATAGCTTTTCAAATAGCATGGAAATTATTCCAAACAAGATGGAATTTAAGACGCGACGGATCACGCAGACCAAGAATATTATTTTTAGCCGACAGAAATATTCTTGCTGACCAAGCCTACAATGCTTTTTCGGCGTTTCCCGAAGATGCTTTAGTAAGGATAAATCCAAAGGAAATTAGGAAAAACGGCGGAGTTCTAACAAACGGCAGTATTTTCTTTACAATCTTCCAAACCTTTATGAGTGGAACAGATGAAAAAGGAAAATCATCGCCAAACTTTGGAGATTATAATCCCGATTACTTCGATTTTATAATTATTGACGAGTGCCACAGAGGGGGCGCAAATGATGAAGGAAATTGGAGAGCAATTATGGATTATTTCTCTCCGGCAGTTCAATTGGGGCTAACCGCAACTCCTAAACGATCTGATAACGTAGATACATACAAATACTTTGGCAATCCGGTTTATATTTATTCCCTAAAGGAAGGAATTAACGATGGATTTCTAACTCCATTCAAAGTTAAGCGGATTAAAACCACTCTCGATGATTATGTTTATACAAGTGATGACCAAATAATAGAAGGTGAAATTGAAGAAGGGAAAATTTACACAGAACCGGAATTCAATAAAACAATAGAAATATTAGCAAGAGAAAAAAGACGAGTTCAGATTTATTTGGACGATGCAAATCAAAAAGAAAAAGCTCTTGTATTTTGTGCTACACAACAACATGCTGCCATAATTAGAGATTGTGTAAATCAATTAAAATTATCTAATGAGACAAATTACTGCGTAAGAGTAACAGCAAATGACGGCGAGATTGGCGAACAGTATTTGAGAGAATTTCAAGATAATGAAAAGACAATTCCGACTATTTTAACAACATCTCAAAAACTATCGACCGGAGTTGATGCAAGAAATATCCGCAACATTGTTTTACTAAGACCAATAAATTCTATGATTGAGTTTAAGCAAATAATAGGGCGCGGAACTCGTTTATTTGACGGAAAAGAGTTCTTTACAATTTATGATTACGTTGATGCTTATCATCATTTTGCAGATCCGGAATGGGATGGCGAACCTTTACCGGAAGAACCTTGCACCATCTGCGGTGAAATGCCATGTGTATGTATAACTGAACCTCCAAAACCTTGCAAAAAATGTGGACAAAGACCATGTATCTGTGAAAAACCAGAACCGGAGCCTTGTAAAAAATGCGGACAAAGACCATGTGTTTGTAAAAAGAAAGTAAAAATAAAATTAAGCGATGGTAAAGAAAGAGAAATTCAGCACATGATTGCTACTTCTTTTTGGAGTGCAGACGGCAAACCAATTTCTGTTCAAGAATTTATGGAAAGCTTGTTTGGCAAACTTCCACAATTGTTTAAGAATGAAGAAGAATTAAGAACTATCTGGAGCAATCCATTAACACGAAGAACACTTTTAGAAAAATTAGGCGAAGCCGGTTTCAGCAAAGATGATTTAACAACATTGCAAAGATTAGTAAACTTAGAGAAAAGTGATTTGTTTGATGTGCTGGAATATGTTTTCAACAGCGATTCAATTACAATGACAAGAGAAGAAAGAGTAACCGCAGCGGAAGCAACAATTTTTGCTCTGTTAAATGAAAAGCAAAGAGAATTTATTGAGTTTGTTTTAAGTAAATATGTTGAAAGCGGAGTAGATGAATTAGACCAAGAAAAACTACCAATCTTACTAGAAAATAAATACCAATCATTACAAGATGCCTTGGAAACATTGGGCGAAGTAGCAAACATAAGTTCATTGTTTATAGGGTTTCAGAAGCATTTATACGAGCAAA
>PCUD01000049.1 GCA_002786785.1 Ignavibacteriales bacterium CG18_big_fil_WC_8_21_14_2_50_31_20
AGGTTTATACTCATTAAAGTTTAAGGATTTAGAAGGACTTGGAGATGGATTTGTTGGAACAAGAAAATATCCTATTGGTATGGCAGTTCCGGGTGCAGCTCCTTTAAAAGCTGTTGAATATTCTACTGATATGATGGATGTATCTTCTCTTCAAAATGTTAAAGTTGGTGATATAATTAGAATAAGTGTATGGATAAAAGGTGAAAATTTACACCCAGATTCAGTAGTCGCAGTTGGAGATCAATGGTCAGTAGCCTTAACACCAATATTCCATAATACATTAGGAAATAATGCAGGATGGGGAGAATTCTGGGCATCAGATATGCCATTTGTATTCCCAAATGCAACATCGTTTGATTGGATGCCATTCTACAAAGATATAGAAGTAGTAGAAGGTGCAACATCAATAAGTGTAAGATTACATCCATTAAATCAATTCCAAGGAACAGTATGGATGGATAATTTAAAAATATCTGTAATTAGTCCTACGGAAGTTAATGGTGATAATACAATTCCTAATACATTTTCATTATCACAAAATTATCCAAATCCTTTTAACCCAACTACAATAATTCAATACTCAATTAAAGAAGTTTCTAATGTTAAATTGAGAGTTTATGATATGTTGGGTAGAGAAGTTAAAACTCTTGTAAATCAACAACAATCTGCTGGAAGATATAACATTGAATTTAATGCTGCTAATCTTTCAAGTGGAGTTTATTTTTACAGAATAGAAGCTGGTAACTTTGTTGCTTCTAAAAAATTACTATTACTTAAATAGTATCAAATGGGGATACTGAAGTTAGTATCCCCAATACTATTAATAGGTTTAATTAAAATTATTTAACCCAACTTCTCTATGTGATGTACAATTGAGAAGGTCACATGAAGTTGGGTTACTGTTCTGATGTGAGAAATAAACAGCTGTATAGATATTTGCTAATTGTATTTAATAATTAATTAAACATGTAATAAATAATAGGTGTTTTCGGTGTTCACTAATAAGATAAATAAAATTTGTAAAATAGCATTTTCTATCTTCTTTTTAATTGGTAGTTATGCTTTTGCAGGAACTACTGGCAAGATTGCAGGAAAAGTAGTTGATGGAACGAATAATGAGCCCCTTATTGCAGCTAATATTTTTGTTGTAGGTACTAACTATGGAGCTGCAGCTGATTTTGAAGGAAATTACTTTATAATTAATTTACCTCCGGGTGTATATCAATTACGAATCTCTATGATTGGTTATTCAACCAAAACAATAAGCGAAGTTAGAGTTTCTGTAGATCAAACAACAAAAATAGATGTTGATTTGTTTGAAGATTCAATTCAATTATCAGATGTTGTAGTTTCGGCTGCGAAACCTATTGTTCGCAAAGACTTAACCTCAACGGAATCAAAAGTTAGTGGTGATGATATTTCTATGCTGCCTTTGGATGATGTTAGTGCGGTTGTAAATCTTCAAGCTGGCGTTATTGATGGACATTTTAGAGGCGGTAGAAGTAATGAAGTAAAATATTTAATAGATGGAATTGCTGTTAATGACGTTTATTCTGGTTCTTCAGCTATGGAAGTTGAAGTTAATAGTATTGAGGAAATACAAGTTTTAACTGGTACTTTTAATGCAGAATACGGTGAAGCAATGTCTGGAGTTGTAAATCAAATCACTAAAATTGCTAATAATAAATATGAGGGAAGTATATCAGGCTATCTAAGTGATTATTTTACATCTAGATCTGAATTGTTTCAAAATATTGAACATATCTCTCCAACTGATAATTATAATATTCAAGGTAATTTTAGTGGTCCTATCCCTGGAACCGATGGTTTTGTAAAATTCTTTTTATCAGGACGCTATGTAAATGACGAAGGTTACCTTTATGGAAAACGAAAATTTAATCCATCTGACTCCTCTGATTTTTCAGCAAATGATAGTGAAGATTGGTACATAGGTTCTACTGGCGATAATGAATTTGTTCCAATGAATTCAAGTCAAAGATATACAATGCAAGGTAAGTTATCCTTTGATGTCGGCTCTGGAAAAGGAATTGTATTAAATGGTATGATTCAAAATAATGAGTACCGAGATTATAATCATCAATATCAATTAAACCCAGATGGAGATTATCAAAAATTCCAAAAAAGCTATCTTGGAAGTATTAGTTATACTCATGTAATTAGTAATGCAGCTTTTCTTGATTTAGTCGGGTCATACTTTCTTTCTGACTATAATCAATATGTGTTTGAAAATCCTCTTGACAGCAGATATGTTGATCCAAAAAGAAAAGCAGATGTAAGTGGAAACGCGTTTCTAACTGGTGGAACTGAAAATTGGCATTTCAATCATACAACTACCACACTTTCTGGTAAAATGGATTTTACATTCCAAGCAAATAATATTCATCAGTTCAAAGCTGGATTAGAATATTTGCAACATGATTTATCATACGAAGATTACCAAATTGTAATTGATGTTTCAACAGATTTTAAACCAACTTTACCTGAGCCAGGCGCATTTAATTTTAATATTTATAATGCTAATCCATATCAATTTGCTGGATATTTACAAGATAAAATAGAATTGGATTATCTTATAGTGAATGTAGGCTTACGTTTCGATTATTTTGAACCAGATGGTGATTACTTGAAAAATCCAAACAGAATTGCGGAAATTGATCAACTCACTTCACCATTTCCTGATTCGTTAGTTTCTAAAGCATCAGCAAAATATCAATTAAGTCCAAGAATTGGATTGTCTTATCCAATAACAGATAGAGGTGCAATTCATATAAGTTATGGCCATTTTTTCCAAATACCACCGTTTGAATATCTTTATAGAAATCCAAATTTTAGAATTCCATTAACTGGTGATTTCCCAGAAAATATTGGTAATACAATTGGTAATACTGACTTAAAACCTCAGCAAACAATTATGTATGAAATTGGTTTACAGCAAGAATTATTTGATAATTTTGGTGCAACTCTAACTGTTTATCACAAGGATATTAGAAATCTACTAGCAACTGAAATTTATATTAAAAATGAATTTAGAAAATTTAGCAAACTAGTTAATAGAGACTATGCTTCAGTAAATGGTTTAACTTTATCTTTCGAAAAGAAATTCATTGATGGTTTTGGTGCAACAATTGATTATACTTTTCAAGTAGCAAAAGGTAATGCTTCAGATCCTAACGATGCATTTAATAAAGCTCAAGCAAATCCACCAATTGAAGCAAATAAAACTTTGGCTTATTTGGATTGGGATAGAACACATTCATTTAATTTTACATTAACCGCTGGTACACCTGGCAATTATATTATTAGTATGATTGGAAAATACGGAACTGGATTGCCATATACTCCATCTATTCAAAATCAAAGAACTGGACTTGAAAATAGTGATAGAAGACCAGACTTCTTTAATATGGATGTTTTCTTAACTAAACAATTTAATTTCTTTGGAGTAACTACTTCAGCATTTATTAGGATTTTCAATTTGCTAGATACCGCAAACGAACTTGATGTTTTTTCAGATACAGGCAGAGCAGGATACACTTTGGAATTAACAAGAAGTCAGGAAGCACCACGTGGTGTTAATACTCTTGCAGAATATTTCGCACGTCCAGATTTCTATTCTGCACCTAGATCAATAAATATAGGAATGAATGTAAATTTATGATGCATATAATCGGAGGTAATAAGTGATTTCGCATTCAAAATATATAAAACTAATTGCTTTAGTTTTTGTAATTGGATTATTTTCTATTCAAAATACTTTTTCGCAAATAATTGTAGATAAATCTAAAGGCGATAATAATCAAACACGAAAAGGTTTTATGGATGGAAACTTGGTCGCAACAGTTTATTATAATTTTGGAGAAATAGCTGATTGGGAAAATGAAGCTAGCCGCAGTGGAGTATGGCCAAAAGGCACAAACCATACCTATATTGATGGTTGTGCAATAATTGTCCAAGCTGAAGCATTAACTCCAGGTGGTAAAATTATTCATCCACTAGAAACAAACTACTACGAGTTTACACGATATGATGTTGCTACTGGAATTACATATGGTTGGTGGCCTTTGCCAGGTTACGCTGCACCATATTCTGCAATTCCAGCAAGGAGTGATATTTCTGAATCATGGCCTTTAACTTGGCCAGATAGACCTACAGATTGGGATGGTAATTGGAATGGATATTTTGGCAATGGTATAAAAAATGCCGATGTAGAAACATTTTTTGTCTTTGATGATCATCTCGATAGAGAATATCTTAATGACTACAACTTTAGACCTGATAATGATGACCCTGATAGAGGTGGACTTGGAATGCAAGTTAAAGCTCGCGGATTTCAGTGGTCGCAAGTTTTAGCAGAAGATGTAATATTTTGGTATTACGAAATTACAAATATGGGTACAACAGATTACGAAAAAACTCTTTTTGCGCAATATATCGATTGGGGAATTGGAGGTCATGATAATTCATCGAATAATGCGGGTGATTATAATGAACTTCTTGATATGTCTTATGCATGGTCTACTACTTCTTTCGGAAGCCCTGGCAATTGGAGTCCTGTTGGATTAGCTGGTTATGCTTTTCTTGAAAGTCCAGGAATGCCAAACGATAGTAAAGATAACGACACAGATGGTTTAACAGATGAAAAAAGAGATAATGAAACTTCAACATTTATTACTAGTCCTAATCAAGATCCATATTTAAAGGATGTATTTCAGGATACAACAAAGTTTAAACAATTTTATGGCGTTTCGTGGAAACCACATTGGGACGCTGATGAAAACGGAAATTGGATAAACTATTTTGATGTAAACGAAAATAATGCATGGGATAAAGGCGAACCGCTAAATGATGATGTTGGAACCGATGGCTTAGGACCATTTGATGAAAATTATAATGGACCTGATGAAGATGGAACAGAAGCTAATGGAAAACCAGATCAGGGTGAACCTAATTTTGGAATTTTAGATAAAGATGAATCAGATCAATTGGGTTTAACTGGTTTTGCTATTTATCCAGTTCACAAATATGAACTTAATAGAGATGAGGAAAATTGGCAAGTCCTTACTGGACTTCCAGCCCCTCATGGGGAAACACTAGTTGGTGTAAATTTATCAAATTATTTTTCAAGCTTTTTGTTTGGTATGAAAGGCAGAAACTCATATTCATTGGAAACTGGTAAAATT
>PCUD01000009.1:0-5230 GCA_002786785.1 Ignavibacteriales bacterium CG18_big_fil_WC_8_21_14_2_50_31_20
AGAGAGTTGAAATTGAAAAATGCTAAAGAAATCAGATGTAATTATTGGCTAAATTATAAACAAAATTCTGTAGAGGTTTCTACAGTCTTAAATTAAGCAAAAGTCCATTTTCCTCTGAACCAGGACAAAACAACTTTTTATTTAGAACAAACTTTCATTTACAAACTACGCTAAACAACAAAGCCGAAACGGAACTACGAACTATATAACTGCACAAATGCCGAATGCGAAAACGCTTACGGCTTGAGGCACTTGTTATAACGCATCTCTTATTTATGGACAATTACAAAATTCTAATTGCATTGTATCTTGTTTTGTTTTTCCGTTTCCATTGATAACAAATTCAAAATGCTTTAGGATTTTTTTCTTATCTATAAATTCAATTTTGGTGTGGTCAATTGCGCGGTTATTTTGAGGAAGTATATAATATTCAGATAACCCTTCCCAGTCAACATTTCTAAGGGAAATAATATCTTTTAAAAAGAAACTAACCCAATACTCTCCTAGTTTTGAATTAGACCGTTCATATTTAAGTTTATCATTAGCAATAGAAACATATTTGTTATCCAATTCTAATCCGATATAATTCCTACCAAGTCTTTTAGCAGCTATTGCGGTTGTACCCGTACCCATAAAAGGATCAAGAACTAAATCTGATTCGTCCGTACTCATCAATATCAAACGCTCCAAAAGATGAATAGGTAACTGGCAAGGGTGTTCATCTCGATATTTATTATGCTTAATTCTATGTATATCTGTCCATACATCAGATAGAAGCGGACCAAATGGATGTAACATATTTTTCTTACCACCATAGTCTTTTAATAAATAACCGCACTTGCGACATCTTTTATGAGGGTATCGTAATTCATAAAATTTAGTTTGCTTAATATCCTTTACGTAATATAAAATTCCATAGTGTGAAGGTTGTAAAGATTTGCCCATCGGTGAACTTGGGGCATCCCAAGAAATCCAGTGGCGAAAAGTAGCATACTTGTTTAATATAGAAGAATAATAAGTTAACCATTTAGGTATGTTATGTATAAAAATCGAGCCCGTAGGTTTTGTAACTCTGACCATTTCTTTTATCCATAACTCACACCATTCCAAGTATTCTCCAAATTCCAAAGAGTCTTTATAACCATTGTATTTTTTCTTTAAATTAAATGGAGGATCTGCAAATGTAATATCGATTGAATTATCTGGAATTTCTTTAAATAATTCTATTGAGTCTCCATTTAGTATTTTATTATTAAATTTTTTCATAACTATTTTAATGTATTCTTTAACAATTCTTTAAATCTTCGTAGCTCATCTTCGTGAAAAGTAAAAACATCTTCATATGCGGAAACCATCCTTTTTAAATCACCCTTTCTGACGTACCAACCAATTCCATCAACAAAACCAATAAATTTAGCTTTGGGATAATGTTGCTTGATTAGCACATCAATTGAAATTTCAGTTTTTGATTTATCACCTTGCCCAGAGGATGTAGTACTTAAATAAGAACTTTCAATAATAATAAGAGGGTTTTTCTTTTCTGGAATTATAAAATCCATTGTTCTCTTTGAGGCTGGTGCATTTGTAATTAATTCTGAAAGATCACCTCTTTCAAAAGTTACTTTTAATTCTTCTAATATACTTTCAATTACTGTTTCGGGATTATTTTCTTTTTTACCCGAATAAGAACCCTTCTCTTTGTATCTGATTAAGGTGTCTATTAAATCTGGAATTTGATATTGTAATTTTGATATACTCAACTTTTTTAGCTCAAACAAAGGTAATGTTTTAGCTAAAAATGGTATTGTTGCACCTTCAAAAAAAAGATTTATAATTCCTTGTCTAAAATATTTATCTGTTTTTATCATAGACATAATTTTTGAATCTGACCATTCAGCAATTCCATCTTCACATATTCTTTCACTCTTTAACCATTCTTCCTTTAATAGAATTCTATTTAATTCCGCATCATCAACAACTCTAATTAAAGTTGTAATTCTTTTTAAGTTTTCATTTGAAAATCCAGTAAGAGCAAGCAAAGCACGTAATCCATTTTCTTTTTCCAATATTAATTTTTCAAAGAATTCTTTTTTTAGTCCGTTAAGCTCAATTTCGTTCTTTAAATTTAGAAGTAGTTCCTTAATAGAATTAACATAACCTTCATAACTTTCTTCAAATTCCTTATTATAAAAATAGAATGTGTTTTTGTCGATAACTTTTTTAAATTTTTCATCAGTTGATTTCATTAACTACCTCTTAAACCATTTTATTAAAAAAGAGAACATATTCTTCCTTCATAGTATTTCGCATGCCCTTGATAGGCTTAACTATACTTTTAACAAGTTTCAGGTTAGCTCCCTCACAAAACTTTATTATTTTATCTTCCAAACGAATACCACCAGTTTGATTTGTGTTTGAGCCAATAATTATCACTGCATATTTATTAGGTTTTAAAACTCTTGCAATTTCAACACATACAGTTCTCATATCCTCAAAATAATTATCAAGTCTTTCTGTTTTATTTTTTCCTCTCAAGCCGATCATTTTTTCTTTTAACTTTTCCACATCTAAGCCCAAGTATTCAAGTTGTTCTTTATCGTTGCTGGCATAGTCAATGGCGAACGAATAGGGCGGAGATGTTATAATTCCATCGAATGAATTGTCTTCATATTTTAACTCCATTGCCGTTGATTCTTTAGAAATAATTACATTCCCTAAGTTCTCTTTATCATAAAAAGGATTCTCTAAATAATTCAAAACAGTGTAAATATAACGTTCAAGAACTCTATTAAATAATTCTTTATGCGACGAACTTTTTGTTCTATTGAAATATCCCATAGAGTCAAGGAATGCTAATAAAGTGAGGTAATAATTAGGCTCACTTTCAAATAGCTGGTTATTTTTTTTAGAATCATACTTTTTATTAGCTGCAAAAAAATTGAATAGCTTATCTTCATTTTTTATTAGTTGCTGTAATTCCCCATTTTTTGCCTTAAGAGATTCAAATTTAGTTTTGGTCATTAACCTACAAAATGGACTGATATCAACTGCGACAGAATTGATCCCAATGAGCGCTGCTTCAATATTGGTGGTTCCGCTCCCGCACATTGGATCGAGAACTAACTCACCATTTTTTATACCGATAATGTTTAATAAACTTTTTATTAATTGAGGATGAAACTTGCCACGATAGGGAAACAGAGAATGCGTTGCATAACCCGTTGAAAACAATCCATTCTCAAAATAATTCTTTGTTTTACTAGACCTAGTTAATATTTCAAAAGATGGTTTAAAAGTATTCGATTGGAAATGTAATGTTGTTTTTGAGTTAACTGACTTAATATATGCAGATTTTCTAATCAGCTCTTCTGATTGTAAAGACTGGTATTCTAGAAATGCAAGTTCCATTTCGAATAATTCAGTGACTGATGGTAATAATTCGACTTCAGCACCAAACAACTTATTTGTAAAATTATATGTAAAAATATTTTTGTCATTCATATCTTAAATATATCAAAGTAAAATTCAGTAATCAGAAATAAAAATTGTTTTTTGTTTCCGAAAGTTAAAATAAGCCAGATATAATTTCACCAATTCTTGTAGCGGCATCAGTAGCGCCAGCTAAAGTAGCCAAAACTTTTAGGGATTCCCAAGCAGTTAATATTATAGTTTTATTGGGATTCTTTTTTGCTATCTGTGTTCTTATTGTTGAAATATCTCCCGAAGCATCCAATCTCTGAGTGTCATCTAGTCTATTGCTTGATTCAATTTCTTTTTCAAGAATATCTAATAATCTTGATAAATCCGTATACTCATTATTTACAATATTGCCGTCGCCTATTATTGTAACTCCTTGAACATTAGTAATATTTATATTATGAGAGCTTTCTATACTTTTAAATAGCGTTCCAGCTTCTAAATGATTTATTCCTATATCCGAAATTTTATATTTAATTTGTTCTTGGCTTAACTCCATTCCAGTTTTTGTTGTAATTGAACGTTCTTTTACGGCTTCTCTTACCCAATCCACTTGAACTAAGTAGTCAAGATTTGATGCAACATCTTGTTGTGACATTGAATATTTACTTTTCATTTCACTTTGCAAATCACGGATACCTATTGGAATTTTTGCTATTCCACGTGATTGTTTGTGACGTTCATATAAAAATCTTAAAATTTTATCTCTCTTATCATCATTAGGATTTAGAGCCATATCAACCTCTAACTTTTGTGCGTTATAACGGCGTGTTATGTTAAAACACAACCATTAATTAAGTTTTTCCTTTCCACCTTAATTTGGTGGTCTATTTAATTTCTAGAAGAAGTAAACAACCTGTTATTCGTCATCTTAAGTGACAGTTATCTATTCGTTTAATTTTATGGGCTACACACTTGCGGACGCTTTTTCTTTTTTCAATAATTTATAACTAAAGCACGCCGTTACCGTAGTCACCACAATTTTATGCTGCTTTGTTTACTACATAATCTTCTTCTTTTACTGTAATTGCATGAACCTTTACCATTAACTTTCTAGCAACTGCTACAATAGCTTTTTGCTTACATCCAGTACTCTTAAATACTCGTTCAAATTTATTTAATAAAGCTCCATCTTTTCTTACTGCTATCCATGATAACTGGATTATTATTGACCTTAACTTTTTATCTCCAGTTAATCCAGTTCTTCCTTTTCTAACATCTTCTCCGCTACTCCATTCGCCGGGTGTTAAACCTAAATGATGTACTAATTTTTCTCCAGTTTCAAATCTATCTTTTATATCAAACAAGAAAACGACAAATCTTACAGCGCTTACTATTCCTATTCCACTTATTTTTTCTATCCTTGATATTCTTTCACCAAGTAATTTATCTGTTTTTATTTCCTTAATGTATTTTTCGCTATCCTTTATTTGTTCTTTCAAAAACTCATATTCTCTAATTATTGATTCAAACTTCATATTAAATATGGGTTCTTGAAATTTCACGAACTTCAATTTATCAACAAAAGCCTTACCCCATCTTTCCCATTTTAATGGATGATTTCTCTGTTCAAGAATACAGCGTATTTGTCTTAAAATGACACCTTCTCGTTCTTTCTGTTTATCATAATATCTAAAAAGACTTCTAAATTCTCTAATCTGTTCTGTTGCAACCATTACCTTTCTAAGCAAACCACGTGAATGCTGAAAAGATAACTTTCTTGAATCAATTATATCCGTCTTTACAAAACCAC
>PCUD01000009.1:5246-5465 GCA_002786785.1 Ignavibacteriales bacterium CG18_big_fil_WC_8_21_14_2_50_31_20
ATCTTCATAATTAGAGACTAAAAATCTTTCAAGCTCTTTGGCACTAGCAACCATACTGAATGTTTTTAGTTCTAGATCATAAGTCCTAACCGAAACAACCCATCTCTTTTTATGAACATCAAGGCCTACGTAAAGATCTTTTCCAGAAAAATATCCACTTACTTCTTTTTCTTCTTTCATAATCAAGTTCTCCAAATTATTATCATTCGTAACTCAATT
>PCUD01000009.1:5605-6055 GCA_002786785.1 Ignavibacteriales bacterium CG18_big_fil_WC_8_21_14_2_50_31_20
GAACAACAAAGCCAAAACGGAACTACAAACCTTTAAACTGCACAAAAGCCTAATGCGAAAACGCTTTCGGCTTGAGGCACTTGTTATATAGCGTTTCATATCTTACTATCAATATTTTTTGCAACAAAACCACCTAAATCACTTAATTCTTTATATAACTTATCTCCTATTTTACTTCTTTCAGTTTGATCGGATTCTTTCTTGTATGTGTCAATAAGGTTTTCGATTCGCTTAATATAATCTTCATATTCTTTTAAGTTGATGTTATGAGAATATTCTTTCATTTTATCAACTAAATTCTGAAGTTCATCTAATGTTTTTTGAGGATCAAATCCTCGTTGTTGTTTTAATACTGGCGTAGTTATTTTTTTACATTCATTTCTTGTACTTATTAATAAACTTTTGAAGTCAATCAAAAATATTTTTTGACGATCCTCGCGTATTTCATCG
>PCUD01000025.1 GCA_002786785.1 Ignavibacteriales bacterium CG18_big_fil_WC_8_21_14_2_50_31_20
ATCGCATCAGCCGCAAGCGCATACGCCATGCGAAAAAAGTTGGTTGAACTAAGAGCCGCAGTTGATTATTCCGAAAACCAACTAAAACATTTAACCCAGATAGAATTACCCATAAAAGTTAAAAACATTAAAGAGGCGGCGCATGCAGTTTTAGCCGATCTTGCCAACTACGGAATGACGCAGGCAAAATTTGATTTAGTTGATGCTAAACTTACCGCTTTGAAATCCGCAGTTGGAAAGAAGAACACCGGATTTACCGATCACGTCGCAATAAGGAAAACTTTGTCCGAACTGTTTGATAAAGTGGATAACCTTTTAAGGGAAGAAGCAGACGCAATTGTGGAAGTGCTAAAAGAAACAAAACTCTCTTTCTATAACCAATACTTTGCGGCAAGGGTAATCAAAGATTTGGGTGGTTCGCACACAAAACCGGAGGATGAGGGGACTACCCCACCGCCAACGGATACGCCAACGCCGCCGATGCAGTAAGTAAAAAGTTGAAAGTAGAAAGTAAAAAGTAGAAAAAACAGATGATACACCTTTCCCCGCTTTTGGCGGGGAAAGATATTTTTAATAGTTTGGTGGGGATGAATAAAGAGATGTTTGAAAAAATAAGATTAGTCGCGACGAATATATACGTCTATCCTATGTAATCAGGCGAGGTATATTGCAAGTAATATGCACTTTAAGTTTATTGATTAAATTAGCAAAAGGAGAAAAAAATGACCCAAAACCAAACCACTCAAAATAATTTTTGTAAAAGTTGCGGTACTTCTATCACACAAGAAGATAGATTTTGTCGTAATTGTGGTAATAAGATTATTGTAGAAATAAAAAATGACCCAAGTAGTAATCAGGTGGAAACAAATAATGTTCTGAACAAATACAAACAAGGAATAACTTTATTTATTGCCATAACTTTCATTATGCTCTTGTTTCCACCAATAGAATGGGGAACTAAATATGCTAGATTAGGTAGTTCGTTTCATGTAAAACACACCGGTTTTTATTTTTTACTAAGTTTTTCAGATTCTGGCAGAAGCTGGGGAATGGGAATAAATGAGGCGCATATAAACATTTTACAACTTTTTATACAGCTAATTCTCGTTGCAATTTTATCGGTTTTCTTCCAGTACTACAATGTTCAAATCAGAAAATGGTGGAAGAGTTATTCCTGAATGATGTGCCTTAAATAATTCATTCATCACCGACATTAAAGACCCAATCAAATGATATACAAATCTGATACAAGAGATTACCTTTTAAGAGCGCGAGGAATGCTTGATGAGAATAAGCCACATACTCTTTTTTATGCTGCATTAGAGCTAAGATTTGGAATTGAAGCGAGGTTGAGGAAATATTTAAATATTATTAATGAATTGTCCGAAAAGAAGAAAAAAGGTTGGCAAATTGCAATTTTAGATAAAAATATTGAAAGTATTTTCCGTCAAGGAAATAAACTTGTCAAACTAGAATTTTTTGATTCTTATCAGAATAGGTTGGGAGAATTAATCTATACACCCGTTTCAAAAAAATTAGTACATGACGGCGAAAAGCTTGGTGAATTACTTCATTCAAATAGTCATTATAAGACTCAAATAAAGAATTGGTTTGAAGAAACACAAGTTTTTCTAGAAAAAATATATCTTGAATTAGAATTAGCAAATAAAGGAACCTTGTTGGGCCCACCTTTATTTCATCCTAAGCTTAACCGTTTTGATTTCGCTATAGAATATTTTGAAGGATATAATCCACAAGAAATTCATGTAAAAGCTGGTGGTTTTGGGGCACAAATAATAATGAAACTTAGTTACCCGGAAAAATTATAAGTAGAGTTTTATATATGTTTTTTTTAATAGAGGAGAATTTATGAGCCTATTAGATTTTCTTAGAAATAAGAATAATAAATCTGTTGAAATGGAGTCTAATATAAATTATGATGAAGTGTTAGATAAAAAGCATGAATTAAGGATGGGAAATCAAATTTGGATGATTGATAATCTTAATGTAGAATGTTATTTGAACGGCGACTCTGTGCCTGAGGTAAAAGACAAATATGAATGGGAAAACTTAAATACGGGAGCTTGGTGTTATTATGATAACGACAAGGGAAACGGAGATAAAACTGGTAAACTTTATAACTGGTATGCCTTAAATGATTCAAGAGGTTTGGCTCCATTGGGTTGGCATATACCAAATGGCGGAGAATTTCAAACACTGCTAAAAATTATCAATGGAAACGAAAAAGCATTAAAAATATTTTTGCAAAGAACCGAGTTTGGTAGTGGAAGTAATGATATAGGGCATACTAACTTATTTTCTGGAACTCGCAATTATGATGGAAAGTTCGCAAATCCGAGATTTTTTATACAATATTGGACAACAAGTGAAATTAGTCAAAGTGTGGCTTATTCATTATTGATGTCACTTAATGATTATTTTTTTTGCGGACTTGTTACAAATAAAAAAACTTTTGGATTTAGTGTACGATGTATTAAGAATAAACAATAATTGAAAAAATATTATTATGGTATTAAGGTCGGTGACAGAGGAGGTAAAGTTTTATGAACAAAATGGACATTTCAAGACAGCCCCTCAAAATTATATGGGAGCCGTTGAGGGATTTGCTAAAGCAATAAAGAGCGATCATATTCCACTAAAAAATATTATGGCCGCGAGCTTGCAAATGTAAAATCGGGACCCCAAATAGGACTTGTTTAGATTTGTATAAAGCGAGTGAGCTTGGTGAGAGTAATGCCTGTGATTTTATAAAACAATATTGTAAGGAGTAACATTATGAGATACCTATTAATAATACCCTTAGTATTTCTTTTTTCTTGTTCTAAAAAGACAGATAAAAACAAAGCAGAAGAATACCTAAAAAATGGTGAGGCTAAATCTGAACTTTCAGAATTCAGAGTAGCTATTCAAGATGCTAATAAAGCAATAGAGATAAATCCTAAAGATGCTGAAGCTTATTATAAACGTGGTAATGCAAAAAACGGATTGATAGACTACAAAAGTGCAATACATGATTATTCCACAGCGATAGAGCTTAAACATGAATATGTTGAGGCTTATTGTAATCGTGGTATTGCAAAACGTAATCTTAGAGAGTATGCAGGAGCTATTAAAGATTATAATAAGGCTATTAAAATCAAACCTAATTTTGCCGCAGCTTATTACAATCGTGGTAATGTGAAATATGAACTTAAAGACAATAATGGAGCTATTCAAGATTATACAAAAGCAATAGAGATTAACCCTAAATTTGTTGATGCTTATGTGAATCGTGGTCGTTCTAAAGAAGAAGGGTTTACAGACCACATAGGGGCTATTAAAGATTATACAAAAGCAATAGAGATTGACCCTTATATTGTTGCGGCTTATTATAATCGTGGAATTGCAAAATATGACCTTAAAGACAATAATGGAGCTATTCAAGACTATACCAAAGCAATAGAGATAAATTCCAATTTTGCAGATGCTTATTCTAATCGTGGAGGTGCTAAAAATGACTTGAAAGACTACAGCGAAGCAATTCAAGATTTTAACAAAGCAATTGAAATTAACCTTAATTATGCTGAGGCTTATTATAATCGTGGAGTTGCTAAAACTAACCTCAGAGACAACACAGGAGCTATTCAAGACTATACCAAAGCAATAGAGATAAATCCTAATTATGTAACGGCTTATTTTAATCGCGGTTTTGCCAAATACGGACTAAAAGACTATAGTGGAGCTATTCAAGATTATTCTAAAGTAATAACGATTAACCCTAATTTTATTGACATTTATTGGAATCGCGGTTTTGCCAAATATGGACTAAAAGACTATAATGGAGCTATTCAAGATTATTCTAAAGTAATAATGATTAATCCTAAAAATGCTGATGCTTATCTCAATCGAGGTATTGCAAAATATAAATTTGGTGATAAAGATGGTGCATGTTTAGATTGGAAGAAAGCGGATAAGCTTGGTGCAAGAAATGCTTATAATTTGATAAACAAATATTGTAATGAGTAACATTATGGATGTACAAAATAATGTTGAAGACATTTTAAAAAATGGTTACGAAAAAGCTTTGAAGAAAGACTTTACGGGTGCTATTGAGGATTATAGTAAGGCGATAGAGCTTGAACCCAACAATGCAAATGCTTATAATTATCGTGGTAATGTTAAATATGAGCTATTAGATTATGAAGGGGCTATTCAAGATTATTCAAGAGTGATAGCGATTGATCCTAAATATGCAAAAGCTTATAACAATAGAGCCAATGCAAAAAAAGGATTGTCAGATTTAAGCGGTGCGATTGAAGATTACGATAAGGCAATTGAACTTGACCAAGCTATTGCTGAAATTTATATTAATCGTGGAATTACAAGAAATACACTCACAGACTATAGAGGAGCAATTGAAGATTTTACAAAAGCGATTGAGATTAACAGCGCTGATGCAAATGCTTTTTATAAACGAGGCATGGCTGAAGATTGTCTTGAGGATTACAAAGGAGCAGTTGAAGATTATAACAAAGCGTTGGCAATTGACCAAAATTTTATAGATGTGTATGTAAGCCGTGGCTTACTAAAAAATAGAGTTGGAAACTTTATCGGGGGGATTGAAGATTTTGACAAAGCTTTAGAAATAGATTCTGAAGATGCAGATATTTATGTTAATCGCGGTATGGCTAAATGTTCAATAGGTGATAATGAAGGCGCACGTATAGATTGGAGCAAAGCAAGTGAACTTGGTCATCATATAGCCGATCATTTAATAAAACAATTTTGTAGTTAATAAATATTCTATTGAGTAATTGTGGGTATTCTTTCTTACAGTTGACTGAACAAATATATTCATTCCCGATGGAAATGGGTAAATAGGTTGGGATTACTTTTTACAAATATTCATCCCCACACGGGGATGGGATTTACTGATGGGGTTTTTAGTTACAAAGATTCAACACCTATGGTGTTGAGAAAAAAAGTTTTTATATCATACATGATTTCAATGAAAAGATTTGAATAAAGGCAATCCCCATCGGGGATTAAATCTTTGTAACAATAACACAAGACACGAAAGCGAATCCCATCAGGATTCAATATTTTTAGCGTAGAGATCAACGTTAAGGATGTTGGGATAACAAAAATAT
>PCUD01000150.1:0-958 GCA_002786785.1 Ignavibacteriales bacterium CG18_big_fil_WC_8_21_14_2_50_31_20
AGCTGTTTCGGCTGGATTTTGCCGGAGACCACTGTTTTCAAGAGCATCGGGGTCGTCTTCGCGTCAACAAGACGCGTGGTGAGCGTAATGTTCTGTGACCAGAGTTTATCCAGATTCAGCTGAACAGGCTTGCCGTGCACGCCGATGTTCGCGATATGTCCGCCTGTTGCCACAATCACCTGGCAGATGTCGAAACTCACCGACATTCCCAAGGCTTCTATCGCAACATCCACGCCTCTGTTGTCGGTGAGTGTCATGATCTTCTCAGCGGCTTTGCCATCGCTGTTGTTGATGACCTTTGTCGCACCAAACTTCCCGGCGACCTCCAGACGATTGTCATCCAGATCGACCATGATTATTTCCGCGGGTGAGTAGAATTGCGCCGTCAGAAGCGTTGCCAGACCAACCGGACCGCTGCCGATAATCGCCACGGTGTCGCCGGGTTTGACCTGTCCGGCGAGGACGCCGCATTCGAGCCCGGTCGGAAGAATGCAGCTCAACATGACAAGCGCTTCCTCGTCGGTTCCCGGGGGAATCGGATAGAGGCCGTTGTCCGCGAAGGGGATCCGGACATATTCAGCCTGGGTCCCGTCAATGAGATTCCCCAGCAGCCAGCCGCCTCCATTTTCGCAGTGCGATGTCATGCCGTTCTTGCAGTTGCCGCATTTTCCGCACGACGAAACCAGCGAAACAATGACGTGATCGCCGATTTTGACGTTTGTAACGCTGTCTCCCACCTGTTCGATGATGCCTACGCCTTCATGCCCCAGGATCCGGCCGGCCGTCACGGCAGGCACGTCACCTTTCATAATATGAAGATCTGTACCGCAAATGGTTGTTTTGAGGATCTTGACAATGGCGTCTGTCGGCATCTTGATGACAGGTTTTGGCTTGTCCTCTAATGCGAGTTTGCCTGGCCCAAGGTACACGAGCGCTTTCATTAGATAATTCTCCTTTT
>PCUD01000150.1:972-21818 GCA_002786785.1 Ignavibacteriales bacterium CG18_big_fil_WC_8_21_14_2_50_31_20
TTGAAGTTTTACAAATAATCCCTGTCCCCTAATCTACTAAACCTATAATAAAACAGCGGCACATAAATAATTGTAAGTAATGCCGATAGCACAATTCCACCAAGTACACTGTAACTTAAACTACTCCAGAAAGTAACTTCGGAAGAAAATAGCAAAGGGACAAGCGCACCAGCAGTTGTTAGTGTTGTTGTAAAGATTGGACGCAATCTTGAATAGCTTGCACTAATTAGTTCCAGTTCACTCAAATATTTCCCCTTTTGGGAAATATAATCTACAAGCATTATTGAGTTATTTACAGAAAGTCCTACCAAGAGTAACAATCCGGCATAAGCACCTCTATCCAAAGATAAATCAAAAATGAAGAATAGGAAAATAGCCCCAATCATAGAAAAAGGGACAGCTAGCATGATATATCCAGGCTTGGAAATAGATTCAAAAAGACTTGCAGTAATCATAAAGGTTAAAACAATAGACATAATCAATATCATCCAAATATCAATTTCCTCTTCTTCGCCAAAGCCAAACCTAAATTCACGTTGTTCAATTGCAAATCCTTCTGGAACGTTAATTTTTTCCAAGGAGGATTCAATAAATTTATTTCCATACTTATAAGGACCTTTGTAATCAAAAGATATGTTTCTAATATATTGCTGATTTTCGCGATGTATTGATGACATAACTTTTCTTTCACTAAATTCTATTAACTCTTTTACTTTAAAAGAATTCCCGTTTCTATTTTTAATAATCAAATTTTCAATTTCGCTTAGTTGTACATCTCTGTAATTTTTAAACTTTATACTGTAATTTACTTCTTCATCATTAATATAAAATCTATTCCAAGTTAAATTTCCGCGTGTATTGCTTGCGATTACATTTAATAAACCATCAATAGGAATATTGTACTTTGAAAGATTACTCCTTTTTATTTGTGCTTCAATTTCATAAGTATCTTTCTCCCAATAATTCATTGAACGGTCAATGTCTATATTATCTATGCGTGGATTTCGAATTATTATTTCTTTAAATTTTTCAGCAAGCTCTTTTACTTTAATATAATTGAAGCCCTTTGCAACAACAGTATAGCTGAATGTATTTCCACCACCCGATGAAAAGCCAGGTCCGAATCCATAAACTGATACATTTAGACCGCCTAACCTTGTTGCATAAGCTGTTAAATAATTTTTCAGCATATAAGGAAATGATAATTGACTTTGTTCTTTCGTGAACTCTACACGAATACTTGCACTCTCTTCATCCCTAACATTTGCAATAATAGATTTAATGCTTTCTTTATAGTTTAATATTTCGTTTTCAAATTCTTTTGTTAATCCATTCATTCTTTCAATTGTATTTCCATTTGGGAGTTCCAAACGGACATAAATATATGTTTCTTCTCCAAAACTCCAAACCTTCCCTCTATTAATGTGATTAAAAAATAAATTAAGCGTTCCGCCAAGCGAATAGTTTATATATGGTTTTAACTCACTATAAATCTCTGATTCAAATATTGGATTGTAAATATCACTAATAATTGGAGTTTCTATTCTTTCGGGTATTAACCAAACAGGTAAACCAATAATTAGTATTAAAATAGCAAAGCTTGTTTTTTTCCACTTAAATATTGTTTTCATTATGAAGGCAAATATTCTAAAAGATTTTTTCTCTTTTATTTCGATTGTCCTTTTTAATTTAATATTTCCATATCGAGTGTAAAGCATAGGTATGATGGTAAAGGAGACTATTAAAGAAGCAAACAAAGTAAAAACAACACCCATAGCAAATTGTTCAAAATAAAGCCGTAGTTCACCTGTTAAAAACAGTAATGGAATAAATACTCCAATAGTCGTTAACGTAGAAGCCAATACTGGGTTGAAGATTTCTTTTAGGATTACGGAAAGACGCCTAATATCTTTCTCGCTTTTATGCTTGTCTAAATAATCAATAACAACAATAGCATTATCAACCATAAAGCCAAAACCCAATATAAATGCAGAAATTGTAATTATATTTAGCGAAATATTAAAAAGATAAAACAGGAGTAACGAAAACAATAGGGAAAACACAATTGATATAATAATAATTAACGAGTAATTAATACTCCGAAATATTGCCAATAATATTACTAAGATTATTAAAAATGAGATAATACCGTTTCCAGTTAGTTCGCTAAGTTCTTCTCTTACTTTTTCGCTTTTATCTATTTCTTTTATTATTGAATAATCTTTTGGGAATTCTTTTGCCAGCTCGTCAATTTTTTTATATACTTCTTCAGATATTTTAAGAGAATTTGTACCAGGTTCTTTATTTAGAATAAGTGATACTGTTTCCTTACCATTAATCCTATAGTAGCTTGTAGCTTCACTAAAATCATCTAAGACTCTTCCAATATCTTTCAATTTAATAAGTGTACCACTATCAGTTTTTTTGATAATCTGGTTTTCGATAATGCTTAAATCATCAATATCATTTTTAATTTTTACAACAACTTGGTTATTTTCCGTACCAACTATTCCAACTGTAACTATTTCTTCTATTTCTGAAATAGCTCTACTAATTTCATTATTTGAAATATTAAGTATTTTGGTTTTATCCTGATCTAATTCAATTGTGATTTCACGTTCATACCCACCTCTGACTTGAACATCTGAAATTCCAGAAAGCGACATTAAAGGGAAGATCATATTTTCCTTAACGTATTTTCTTACTTCATTTGCGCTTTGATTGCCCGAAATTGTATATGTTATAAATCCTTGCAAATCTCTGAAATCTTCAGGTACATAGGCTGAAAGTTTTGGAGGTGAAACACCAATGGGTAGTTCGTCTTTTATAATTGAGAGTTTTTCATTTATTTCAATTCTAATGAAATCCAAATCAGTCTTTTCGTGGAATTCTAAATTTATAGATGAATAGCCTGGTGAAGAAACCGACTTAATATTCTTAACACCTCTTATTTCAGCTAGTTGTGCTTCAATTGGTGCTGTAACAAAAGCTTCTACAGCTTCTGCAGAAACACCATTCCATGTAACGATCACTGATAATCTTGGGAATTCTACATTTGGGTTAAGTTCAATTGGTAAACTAAAGAGCGAGACTAGCCCAAGGATAACAACAACTAATAATAACATAGCTGCCGTTACTGGACGAGAAAGGAATATGTAAAAGATGTTTTTCAACTATATTATTTAATTACTTTTACTTTTGAATCATGTGCTAAATTGTAATGCCCGCTAATAATAATATCGTCCCCTTCCTTTACTCCTTCTAAAATTTCGTAATACTTTTCGTTTTCATCACCAAGCTTAACATACTTCCATTTTGCTAAACTATCTTCAACTGCAAAAACAAGATTTCTTTTATCTCGAACTAGTAACGCTTCCTTTTTTACAAGAAGTCTATTTTCTAGTGTGTTAGTTTCAATTAGTACTTTGGCAAACATACCAGGCTTAATCTTTTGTTTATTGTTATTTATTGCAACTTCCACTTTGCAAGTTCCATCTTCTGAATCAATATAAGGACTGATTCTTTTTACACTTCCATAAAATTTTTCATTTGGTATAGCTGGTATTTCAATTTCAACAGTATTGCCCAATTTAATTTTACTAATTTCACTTTCCAAAATGTTTATGTCAATCTTCATTTGATTTGTATCAAATAACTTGAATAATGTTTCTCCAGCATTTATTCTTTCCCCTTCAACAAGATTAAAGTCACCAATAATTCCGTTAAACTTGGCTTTTATTTGTGTGTGCATTATGTTTAATTGTGCCTTCTCTCTAGTGTTGGTGGAACGAGATACTCCACTTTTGTTCAAAATAAAATCCTCGCGTTTTGCTCCAGTAAAAATGATCTTCATATCTAAGTCATCTTTTTGTTTAGTATATTCACTTTTAGATATACTTCCATTTTGAAAAGATTTTTCAAGCTCTTCAAGATTTTTATAATATATGTCAGCCATTTTAATGCTTGATGTATCTTTGGGTAATCCTTTTTTTAATAAACCATATTCAACTCTCGCAGTCATTATTTGGTCTTCGGCTTCTTTAAGTGCAAGTTGATATTCTCTATCATCCAATTGGATTAATAAATCATCCTTCTTTACTTGAGACCCTTCATAAATATTAATTTTGTCAATTACTCCACTAATGTTTGAGGAAACTTCTAATTCCTTGTCTGCTCTAATTTTCCCATTTGCCGAAATCTTAATTATCAAATCACCCACAATTGCCTTATCAGTAACAACAGAAAAGACAATATCATCAAGCTTGCCATAGTCAACGTTTTCACTTTTTACATCAACAGTATTATCATCCTTTTGTGAAGCTACAATTAAAACAACAATAAATAATGCGAAAAATATTGTCGTTATATAAATTGCTCTTTTCGCTATTTTCATTTTCCCTACCATTATTCATTTATTTTTATATAAATCAGTAACAAGATATTTTCACTCATTATCAATAAACCACTTTAAATTTTTTCACTTCTCCAAATAGATTATCTCCACCATAATTACTGAGAATATATCCATCTTTCAACAAGCTACCATATCTAAGTACATCTTCTGCTATTTTTACTTGTTCAATAAACTCACCCTTTTCTCTAAATACATCAACCAATAGATATTTACCTTTTTTCTTATATGTAGTGAGTAGAATATTACCTTCACTGTCTATATGAAGTTCTCTAAAATTAGGTTTGTAATCTGGGAATTCAGTATTATCTCTTATAAACTTTGAAGCCCCTCTGGATTCACTACCTTTTGAACTCCAGTTTGTTATTCCAGCAAAATATTTGCTTTTATCTTTTTCTGTGACTCTTTCCTTTTCTCCGCTATGAGTAAACTCCCTTATTAATCCGCCATTCGGGGAATACGTTCTAATTTTGTAACCATCTGTAAATGCTACTATAATATTGCATCCACGAGAAATCACCCATATAGCAGTTTCGTGAAATGGAATTGGCATATTTGACCTAGTCTTTTTACCACGAAAGTAAATATTGGATTTCTGATAATATCTAAATATCTCCTTTCTTTTTTTAAAGTTTTGTGAATATTGCGTTACAATAATAGTATCACCAATGCTATTTGTTGCGTTCGATTTTTCTCTTGTCTCAATGTATATACCAAACTGTGAAACTCTAAACTTTCTGACCACATAGTTAACATTTTTTGTTCTTAAATACTCACCATTATTTGAGAAAACTGTAAATCTGAAATTCATCAAGTCAAATATAAATATATCTCCGTTTGGGCCAATTTCAAGGCTGTTGCACATATTAAATTCACCAGGCCCGCTTCCATTTCTTCCAAATTTTTTTAATAATTTACCATTCTTATCATACTTTTTTATACAGTAATCTTTTGAATCAAGAATAAAAATATTTCCATTATTATCAACTCTAACAATAGATGGCTCTATCAACATCTCGGAAGGAATATCAGTATCACCTCCAATGCTGAAATCTAGTTTCGTTTTTACAATACCGCTTTTGTATGCTTCTTCATATGAAAATGATTGCCCAATATTTTTATCGCAGAAAAACAATAGAAGCAGTGATATAAAGATTATAGATTTGAGAGTTTTCAAATTTTTGTAATCCTTAATACTTCTAAATTTATTCATAACCACTTTCACTTTCCAAATCATTTTTATAATGATTATTTATTTTTGATAATTAGTTCTATTAGTTCTCTATGTGCTATTAGTATTTCTTATTTGACCATTTTTCAAAATATGTATATAAAACTGGAATTACTATTAATGTTAAAAATGTTGCAGAAAGTAATCCACCAGCTACTGCAAGCGACAATGATATTCTTAATTGTGTACCAACGCCAATTCCTATCATCATAGGTATTAATGCAAAAATTACTGTAAACGAATTCATAACAATTGGTCTAAATCTATCTTTACCAGCTTGCATAATAGCATCATTCATTGCTAAGCCTTCTTTTCGCTTGCGCATAATAAATTCAACTTTAACTACAGCATCATTATCAGCAATTCCCACAAGAATTATCAAACCCATAATTGATATTATTGAAATACTTTCACCTAGAACATAGAGCAGTAAAATACCTCCAATAAGGCCTAGTGGAACTGAAAAAAGAATAATAAATGGGAATAAAAATGATTCAAATTCCATTGCTAGAACCATATACATTAAAAGCACAGAGATAATTAATGCAATATATAACTTGGAAAAAGAATCTTTAATTTCATCATTTGTACCGCCAATTGTAATTGTTTGCTTTTTATCATTGTCTACAGAAGAAACTATACTTTCTAACTCTTTAATTATATTTGATATGTTTCCATCTTCAACATTTGCATAGAGATATACTGTCCTTCGTTGGTTTTCGTGCCATATTTCGTTATAACTTTTTGTTAACTCAACATCAATCAACTCTCTTAATGGAATTTTTAAGTTATTACTTATTATTGATTCATTTAACACATCACTAATCGCATCCCTATTAGTATTGGGTGTTTTAATATTTATTGCAATCTTTTTGTCAAAATCGGATAAATACGTAACTACGCTACCCTTTACAATATTGGAAATAAATTGAGAGACTTCCTTTATTTGTATTCCATAATTACCACATTTTTCGCGATTGATTTTTATTTGATATTCGGGAATGCCTTTTTCAGTTCCAATACGTAAAGAAGTTAATCCACTAATGTTTGCACTATTTATTTTATTTAACACGGTATCGGCAGCTAAATATGCCTTATCCATTGTATTATTTTTAATTTTTATTTCAATATCATTTTCTGAGGGGTCTAATAAAGTTGAATAAGCCGTTTTTACTTGTTTGAATGAATACTTTATATTCCCTAATTCTTTCAAAATAGCATTTAATCTTTTTTGCACATCGTAGAAACTTTTGTATGAATCTAACTTAACTATAATATTGGTTTTGTTAACTGAAGTTTGGTCTTTGTTCATAAAATCGAATTCATTAACTCGACCTATATTTGAAACAGCAAAAAGGACATTACTTTGAGCCAATATTACTCTTTCAACTTTGCTTGTGATCTCTGCATTTCCTTCTAATGATGTTCCTTTAGGAAAGTGAAGTTCAACAATGAATTGGTCTTGAGGTGTTTCTGGAATAAACTCTTTATCAATATCTAGTGCTGCTAGTATTGTTAAAAGTAAAAGTGTAGCAGTAATTAAAATAGTTGTTTTCTTATTTTTCAATGCCCATTCAAGAAGTAGCTCATATTTTTCAATTAGCTTCTCCATCCAATTATCAACAATTTTGAAAAATTTACTAAAGTAATTGCTGAAATATTTTGATAAACAAATTAACCCTTTAACTACAATATATATGATGCTTCTGAACATAAATACAAATGGGAATCTTATCCAAAACAATATTCTGCTAAAAATATTTTTACCAGTAGGATAGTTTATAACTAAATAATCTTTTTCGTATTTCTCTTTTCTTTTAATTAAAGTAAGTTTTTCCCTTGAAGCTAACATAGGTATTAATGTTAATGCTGTTATTATTGATGCACTTAGTGAAAATGCAATTGCATAAGATTGGTCTTTAAAGAGTTCGCCAGCTATTCCTTTTACAAAAATTAAAGGTAAAAATACTGCAATTGTAGTAAGAGTAGCTGCGGTAATTGGCATTGCAACTTCGCTTGCCCCTAGTATTGACGCCATACGTTTGTTCAATCCATTTTGCTCATGTCTATGAATGTTTTCAATTACAACAATTGCATTATCCAAAAGCATACCTATACCAACAGCAATACCTCCAAGTGAAATGATATTAAAATTTATTTCAAACAAATACATTAATAAAACAGTTAGAACCAAAGACGATGGTATTGTAATTCCAATAATAAAAATATTGCGTAACGAGCCAAGAAAGAAGAAAAGGACAAATACAGCAAGAACACCACCAAACAAAATCTCTTGCTTAACATTAGAAATTGCATTTTGGATAAGGTCTGCTTGGTCAGAAACAACAAGCATATCATACTCTGGATATTCTTCTTCTAATATTTTCAAAATGCTATTTACACTTTCCGAAATTGAAACTGTATTAGATTCTGGTTCTTTATAAATTAAAAGTCCAACTGTTTCGGCACCATTAAGCCTTGTTAAACCCTCACGCTCAGTAAAATTTTCTTTTATATTAGCAATGTCTCTCAGTAAAATTACACTACCATTTTCGTTCCTTTTAATTATTGTTGTACCAATTTCCTCAACATTAGCGTATTCACCTAGAGTTCGCATTGAGTATCGGAAAAGCCCTTTCATTATTGAACCAGCTGGCAAGTTAACATTTGAAGATTTTAACGAGCTTTCAATTTGATTATAAGTTATCTCATACATATCTAATTTTACTAGGTCAACTTCTATTAGTATTTCTCTCTCCAATCCACCAGTTAAAACTGCTTGTGCAACTCCATCCAACTGCTCAAGACGTCTTTTAAATATAACTCTACTTATTTCCTTTAAGCTAATTAAACGTTCAATTTCATAACTTGGTGAATAGTGATCTAAATATTCGCTATTGGTTTGCTCGCCCAACTTTCGATTCTCGACTTTCGACTTACGGCTCTTATACGAAACCACTAAACTCATAATTGGTGTAGATGAAGGATTTGCTCTAATTATTGACGGTCTGCCAGCCTCACGTGGTAACACAAAGCGGATATTATCTAACTTTTCCCTAAGTGTTAATATTGTTTTATCAATCTCAGTTCCCCAAACAAAATCAATTGATATTATTGAAACTCCTTCTTTGGAAACTGATTTTATATCCTTAACGCCGGGTATTGTTCCTACTGCGGATTCTAAAGGTTCAGTAACAAGTTTTTCAATCTCTTCTGGTGTAGCATTGTTATATGTAGTTTGAACCATCAAATGCGGCAAAACAACATTTGGTAATAAATCTACACCCAGCTTGCTAAATGCAAAAATACCAAGCATAGCAATTCCTATGTAGAACATTGCTACAGAAACTGGACGACGTATGGAGGTGGATGATATGCTCAAAAATATACCACTCTATTTTTTATTTTAAAAGATACATAAATGCTTAAAATGTTGCTTAGTATTTCATAAAGAATGAATTATTTCTCTAATTACTTTGTATGCAAATATACCAGGACATACTGTCTCTTTGCCAATAAATGTTAAACCTCTTTTCTCAATTATTTTACTTTTCACTTCAGCATGCATTAAAATATTTCCATTCTCTATTGAATATTCTTTTTTCAATTGTCTCAATAATAATTTAAGTGAGTTTAATTGTTCTGAATTCGGTTCATACAAATTAAAATTGCCATCCAGGCAAATACCAATTGCTCCATAATCTGGATCTAGTTTTAATGCTTCTTTGATTAGTAGATTACTTTTCCCCTCTCTTATGCTATCAGCTAATTGATTTGCCTCTTTTGTTTGCCCTGCATGTGCTCCCATATATTTAATTGAACGCCCTTCGTAAATACTCCCATCTTTTTCTATAATAAAATGATAACCTATATCATCATAGCCAAATTTTTGTGTATGATAATATTCTATTATTTTTATTCCAGGTTGTTCTTTAAGAGCTGAATGGTGAAGTATAATATAATGTAAAGGGCATGTTGAAGTAACATTATATTCTAGCAAATTTTGATTACTAATTGCTATTCTTTCTATAATTTCTATCCTATTGCTTTTTTTATTTTCACAACCAATTAAGGAAACTAAACAAATCAGCATCAAATATTTTAAACTATTTATAATTCCCTTTTTATCTTATTCAATAAGTATTTATAGTAATTTTCTGAAAACTCATCGTCCATTGGTATTGGCTTAAATGCAGAATGAACTATACCATTAACAATATAAAGTATTTGCGGAAATTCGTCATCAAATGCCAAGTTAGTATAGAATATTCCTTCATCTACTGTAAAGACTGGAAAATCAAATCTATTTAATTTTTTCTGTATAGCAACTAACACCATATTAGACTTTGTTGTAATTCCAATAATTTTAATATCTTCTTTACTTCCAAATTCTATTAATCTGTAAAGTTCCTTTTCTTGACATTTGTTACATTGAGGCTTTGACAATAAAACTAATATGGTTGTATCAGCAAATAATATACACTTTTTATTATCTGTCAAAATATTTTGCACAGATAATGGAATAATTTTTCTATTTTCTATGCTATTTGACGTTAAAAGTGAAGCAATCCTTTTCTCACAAATTTCTATATTTTTTTCATTCTCAACTTCAAGTTTTACTTTTGAGTTATGAAAGACAATACTGACAACCACCATTAAAAATAAGGATATCCATAAAATAAATTCATAAATCTTTTTCATACCCATTTTAGACTATTCCAATTCGTAATTTAATACTTCAACAACTGCCAGGTGATTTATTAAGTAAATCACGTTCTCTGTAATAAAAAACCTTGATACCACTTTATTTCTTTTGTATTTAAATGAGTACAAATAGTCCCCATCCAAAATCGAATACACATCTATTACATAATTTATTTTATTATTATTTTTTTTACTAGCTTTATTACTAACAAGAAATAGTTTTCCATCTGATACTGATGCTCCTAAGATTGATAATTGTTCTTCCGGCAATCTAAAATTTACTACATCAAAACTTTTCCTCTCATATGTTGGTAATGCTATTTCATCCATTGTTTCTCTTACATATTTTATTTTTCCATTTTTGTCGTAAAGAACAAAATGATTCATAAATCGTGGGACATAGCAAATCTCTTTTTTGTAGTTTATTATACTTCCATCAACAAAAGGTAACATCGCAACAGTTATGTTATCAAAACTTGAAGGTAATAATACATTTTCATAATCAACAGAGGCACCTTCTAAGTTATATTTCTGTATAGCTGACATATCAAGAGGATTTAATATCTGCAATGTTACAAAATCTTCTTCTGTCACAAAACTTACACCTGTTGGTTGATTTAGAACATCTATCTTATGTGATTTATTTTTATCAAAGATTTCACATTTGCCTTGATTAATATCTAATACTATTAGTTTTCCTGCTTCTGAAACATCTATTCTAAAAGGGGATTGGAATTCACCTGGTCCTCTACCTTTTCTACCAAATTTTTTTAATTCTTTTCCTTTCGAATCGAACTTCTTCACAAATTTACCAGCCATATCAAGTACATATATATTTTCATCTTTATCAACTTTTAGATCAGTGGGTAAATATAACGTTGTATCATCAAGGCTACCAATACTAAATTGAGATAACACCTTGCTTTCTTTCCAACTTCTTTCTCTTTCATTTTGTGGTAATACCTCATAATTAAGTGACACCTCAGTATGCTTACTACCAATTTTAATTTTGATCTTCTCTCTATTTCCCTGATATTCTACATTAGCAGTTTCACTGTCTGAACAACTAATTAAAAAAAAGAATATACATATAATTGAATATATTTTTTTATGCACAGTTGGTTCTCCTTTTCTAGTGTAAGGTCTCTAAAAGAGACCTTACTAACTATTATGAATTAATATGGTGAATCATTAATATAAAAACAGAAATTTCCAGGAGATCCAACAATATAAGCACAGACATAAGAACCATCAGAGATGCAAGAATAAGCAATTGCACAGTCCATTCCACATGCATATGTTGGTTCGAATAGTTGCATTTCTATCCCTAACAATGAAATATCTCCGCTTGCAATTTCATTATCATCTAATAGTCCAAATTTTAGGTTAGTTAACATAAGCAATGTAAATAGACCTATACCAACTATTTTTCCAAGGTTTTTAAACCTTTTTTTTGTTTGAACGGACATAACGTCCTCCTTATTATTAGTTTATTATTTAGTTATTTGCTCGGCCAAGCATTTTATTAATTTAATAATTCTTCATAATATTTCTCTGAAAATTCATCATCAAATGGTATTGGTTTAAAAGCAGAAATAACCTTCCCATTAATAACATAAATAATTTGTGGAAATTCACTATCAAAAGCCAAATTGTTATAAAATGTTGTATCATCAATCCAGTAAATGGGAAAATCTATTTTATTTATTTTCCTTTGCATAGCTAAAATATTTTTCCTTTTTTGTGTAGTTATCCCAATCATGTTAAAATTTTTTTGCTTTTTCAGTAAGTTCAATCTTTTTATCTCTTTTTCTTGGCATTTATTACATTTTGGTTCCGTAAGTAATATTACGAGTGTAGTGTCTTTTAATAAATTAGTAACTTGTTCATTTGTAACTACATTTTCAGCATTTGAAATTTCAACTTGCCGTTTATTGTTATTGTTCGATATTAATAATGACGATATCCTTTTTTCATTTATTTGTCTATCAATGGCAAAATCCATTTTTTTCCCAGTTTTTGATATTTGCCAAAAATTAAAGAATGTTATTGCTGTTAATAATAATACCCAAAAGCCAAGTTTATATATTTTTTGCATATTTAACTCAAGTCTTCTCATAAAATTAATTTTGCTTTGAAAAGAACTATATTCTCTTCGTCTGGGTCAAAAGGGGTAAAATAAATTATACCTTTTCCCCCAGTTCCTACAATTCTGTATTTCCCATAAATATCTGACACTATTGGGGTAACAATATTATTAGAATAGTTAAATATATCGTAAGCTAATGATTCTTCAACACCAGTTTTATATTCCGGATAATAATTGTCATATGGTCCATATTTTGTGAGTAAAAAATAATCGCCTATTCTGTTTATTCCTCTGATAGTAGAATGTCCTGCAATTATTTTTCCAATTTTTTCTAAACCAATTTTTCTACTTTTTGTAGAAAAGGGCAACCCTTTTATTGCAGGAAAATCGAAGTTTTCAAAGTTTGACCCATCAAATTCAAATATTTTTAAAAGTTCTCCAGTCTTGTTATATGTTTTCAATCTATATAGACCATCTTGACTAAAAGCTAATATCTCATCACTATAAATTTCATTTACAACAAATGCTCCTTTGCATTTAAATACTAATTGCCCTTTCGTTTCTTCAAACTCCGGGGCAGGTTCAAAAAAACTTTTAATTTTTTTAAATTCATTATTATATATATGTAAATATTTTATTCCAAAATAATCTACAAATTTATAGGAGTTTTTAGTAGAACCTTCAACTAAGTTTAAAAAAGACGTTATTAAAAAATTACCATTATCTAAATATTTTATTGCATCTGGTATTCTATGTAAGTAAGATAATTCAAAAAACTTAACAAAATCACCATTTGATAAAAATTGACCTACTTTACCTTTGCGATCTAATACATAAATATTACTCTTATCATCTATACAAAAATCCGTTATTGAATAAAATTCACCGGGGCCATTGCCTCGTTGAGCTATTTGCTTACTTATTATGCCCAGAGTATCAAGAAGAAATAAAGCGGCATTAGACATATCCAAAACTAGTAATTTATTCTTTTCAACTTCAATTATTTTTGAAATATACATAATATTAAGATTATTCTTCCTTGAAATGGGTATAATAATTGTGTCCATTATTTCGAAATAATCATCAAATCTAACACTTGCTTGATTAGTATATTCGATTTTTTTAATATTTAACTCTCTATATTTTGAATTATTATCACTGCAATTGATGAATATAAGCAGTGAAACAAAAAACATATAAATGCTTGTTCTCATCGAACTTCCTTTTTTTTATATACTCCTCGAGCTTGACGACAAATAGCTCACCAAGCTCAAGGAAATAATTATTATTTATATATCACATGCACAATCAAGATCCCAATTTGGACAATAGCAAGGATCAACTAATAAATCTACTCCAAAAAGTCTTGCCCCGGGTTGTTGCTGATAACAAGCATAAGTAGCTTCAAAAAGATTAACTTCTATTCCTAGAACTGAAATATCACCACTTGCAATTTCATTATCATCAAGTAGTGCAAGTTTAATGTTTGTTAGCATTAGCAAAGTAAATAGCCCTATACCAACTATTCTTCCAAGGTTTTTAAACCCCTTTTTTGTTTGAACGGACATAACGTCCTCCCTATTATTTGTTTGTGTTTTGTTATTTGCTCGGCCAAGCATTTTATTAATTTAATAATTCTTGCATTTCCTTTTTAATTTCTTTTTCTGCTAAAGAAGTAACTTTTGCTTTTGAATTAATTATCTGTAAAGCTAAATTCTTTGCTTTATCTCTTTTATTGTTTTTCACATACATTTTAACAAGCATATATTTAGGATATAACCGGTTTGGAATAATATTTATCGCTTTAGTATAAGCCTTTTCAGAATTTTCATAGTTATTAATTGCAGAATAGCTGTTCCCGAGCAAAACATAAAGATTATTGGAACTATTTAGGTTTTTCGCTTTTTCCAAGATAGTTATTGCTTCTTTGTCCCTACCAAATAATGAAAGCGTTCCACCATAGTTTAGTAAAAAATCTCCATTATTTTTAAGAATATTATAACTATAAGAATAAAAATTGATTGCTTTATCATACATTTTTAATTGTGAATAGATTTTAGCTTTTTGCCAATTAATATTTGCTTTATAGCTATTTATAGTATTTAATGAAAACAGAAAAATTAAAACTGCACTTATTAAACTTATTATTTTCAAGTAGGCTGGTTTTATTGAAAAAGTAATAAACTTATTATGCTTATCAATGGCACTGATTATACTCAATAAAAATACAAAATTTAACAATGTAGGTAAAATTTGAAATGAGAATGTAAACTGAGAAGATATGACAATTCCAATAATAGAAGCTTTTGCTGATTTAGCTAATATATTATTATTTTCATATGCTTCATTATTTGTTTTTGTGTCCCAAATTGCAGAAATTATTATTAAAACAAAGGAGAATAACCCAATAATACCAAGTTCTGCAAATATTTCAAGAAAATCATTATGAGCATAATTAACATTATCAGCAACATATATTTCATAAGGATCTCGTGTTTTTTCAATAAAATAATCGGCTTGGTAGTTGTTATAGATATCCCCAAACCTATCAAATCCGGCACCAAATATTGGATAATCGGTAATAATATTTGCTGCAACTTTCCACATCAATATTCTTCCAAAAGCCGAAGCTGGGCGCATGTTATATAATCCAATAATAATTAGAAAAGCCAAAGAAATTATTGATACAAACAAGGCAGTTTTCTTTACTTTACTGCTAAATATTAAATTTAATTTTCTAATTATGTTGTACTTATAAATCAAAATAAAAATAACACCACCAATTATTGCTAACCAATCACCTCTAATCCGAATTATTGGTAAAATAAATAAACCGGAAATAAAAGCGATTTTCCCTAAATGTTTTAAAATAATATTCTCGGTAGCTTTATCTTTTATTAGTACAAAAAGACCAAATGCAAAAGGTAGAATTGAAACAACAAAGCCCGAATAAGTAGCCATTACAGAAAATGAGCCTATTACCCTATAATAGTTTGAATTAAAACCAAAAATATTATAAAATTGGAACAAACCAATTAAACATTGACCAAAACCAACAGATAGAAATGAAATTAATAAAATAATTTTGGTGTTATTTTTTATATCTCCATTCTTAAATATAGTTTTGAATATGAAGTAATATCCTAATAGTAATGTCAAATTTATAAATTTTTCATTATTGATTGGTACATATTCAGTAAAAATTAGCCTAACAAAATTATAGGAATAATAAACTAATATTAAAACATCCAATTTGTTCAGTGATATTGTCAATTCCCTTTTTTCTGCAAACAATTTTAAAATTACAAATGTGAAAACAATTATTGAAATAAAATAGAAGTAAAACGTTTTTGCGGTTAAACTATCCACTAAATCGTTTTTATTGATAAATACTGTAAAGAAAACGAAACTAAGTAAAACAGCGAATATGTTTCTGTAGTGTTTACGCATAGTCCCTTTTTCTTCCAGAATTCAGAAACACTAAGATTAACACAAATCCCAAATTCCTTACAATCATCCCCACCCCAAACTCACTTTTAATAATATCACCAAAGCATCCACAATCGTTTGTTAGCCCTAGATAGTATCCATAAATTGAATAAAGCAGGAAACTTGTAAAGAGAAGTAATGTGAGTTGTAATACTACTTTAAGTTTTATTTTTAGAAATAGTAAAAATGCAAGTCCAATTTCAAAAATTGGTAATGTTGTAGCAATAAATATGTTTATTTCATTTCCCCAAGAGATATATGAAAATATTTTAGTTGCTTCAAGTGTTTTTATTAAAGGCAAAGGGTCAATAATTTTTGCAATTCCGCTAAACAACAAAACTGCAACAACAGAATAATGGACCCATTTTACCAGGCTGTTTCCAATAGAATTGGTCCAATTCTGTATGTAATTTGCAGTTTCTATTTTAAACCTCAATAATTTTATGTGCAATTTAAATATTAAATTTTCAAGTATTCAAGACCGAATATGTAATGTAATTTTGTAATGTAATTTTGTAATGTAATTATTTACACATAATGTTTAACTAAACAAACCCTTTGTATTTAGTTCTAATGCTTTATTGGAATATGACTAGGTTTTTCGAAAATAGGAATTTTTGTTTAATTTAATATTGCAAAAACCAATTTCAATCACATGTTTCACAATTAAGCAAAACAAACTCTTTGGGTGTGTTTCCAGTTTGTCTCTTAAAAGCCAAATAAAATGTTTTTTTATTGGAATATCCACTGCTTTTACAAACATCAATAATTTTATTCTCTTCCAATAGAAGATCTTTAGCCTTATTTATTCTTGCTTTTTCTAAATACTCATGTGGTGAACAGCCCATAATAAAATTAAACTTTGTATTAATATAAATTCTTGAAAAGCCCATTTCGCTAGCTAAACTATTAATGTCAAATTGTGGGTTAGTGTAATTTCTTTCAACAATTTCAATTATTCGTTCTTTCAAGATTTGTCCTCGTTATGTTATTTAGTTCAATAAATTCAAAGTTTGTATTATTTCTTATATATCGTTGATATTCTTTAAAAAAGTACTTCGAGCACCAGTTATTTATGTATTACTAGTTCTCCCACCATATAGAACTTTGGAAACCAGTGTGTTGCTTAATTTACTATGACTTTTAGTTCATGCATTTATAATTTTCTCATATATGAACATTACTATTTTTTTGAACTCTTTTATTACTATTTTCTTACATATTGTCGTTTACAAAATGGGCTTCAATAATATGCTTCTATTATAGTGTTTTTAAAGCTTCGCCACGTGAGTCACATTATGGCATAAGCATTTTTTATACGAACTGGTTCTATTGATTATGCTATAGTAAAGAGTGTAAGAAAAATAAATCATTATTTACAGAAATAAATCAGTAAAAATACGTACATCGATGATATCCTTTATTCTGGTTAGTATGGGTTTCATATTCTTTATTTTTAGCCTAGATACGCATTAAATATTTTGCTAGATCATATATTTTGACAACACGCCTGTTCATGATAAAGACAAAATCATGAATAATTCAGGTATTTGTACGTGTTTTTACTTACTTAGACAAGATGTCATTTTAATATTTAGTAAGTAGTTTTTTGTTATCTTCTTTTAATTTGGCTTGTTTTCATACTTTACCATTTAATAATTATCATGGGAGTATTTTTTCTGATGTTTTTCAAATGAGTCTATAATAGATTTATAATTACAAATTTATTACTTAATTTAATAGAGGAGAACCTATGCCAACTACAAAGAAACTGTTTTTTATATTTGCATTATTATCACTAATATCTACTTCAATCTATTCCCAAGAAATTGGAAAAATATTTAACAAAATAGAGGCCGATGAATTATATGGACCCGTATTAGAGAGCCGCACTATAACAAGCGAAAAATTAAAATCAATAATTATATATTCTACTGATAAGGTAATGTTTAGATTGGAAAACAATCAAATTTCCATTTTGGGAGATACCAGAAATTTGCTATATTCAAATAGTAAATTTATTGTAACAAACCAATTATTCCATATGTATAGCAAAAGCAAAGTTATTGAACTTTTAAATATTGGGAAGTCAGAAATTGTAGTGCTTGAAAACAGAAAAGAAGTTTTTAGCATTACGGTTGGGGATTATACTTTGGAAATGAGCAACCCTTGTCCACCAAACTGTGATTAAATGCAACTTTATGAATATATCCAAATACTATCTACTTCTATTTGGACTATAATTCCATTTTTTATACGCAAGTCGAAACATTTTCTCTTTTTTTTATTTGCTGGGTTAAGTGATTCTCTTGGATTAACTCTGTGGTATTCTTATCACCTTTCCTCTCAGGCAATTTGGATACCATTATTTTATCTGATGGTTTTGGGTATAGATAAACCTTTTTTTTTAAAAAATATAAAAGTAATTCTGACTGGATTAATACTGATCCTAATTATAAATTATTATTCTACTACTTATAATCAATACCTTTTTACATTGATTATCAATTTAATTATAACAATAGTTTTTGCTAGGTATTTCTATTGGGAATTTATAAAAAATACTAAATTTAGTTTATTCTATTTGGCAATGACTTTTTATGGATTTTTATCATTATATAAATCTGTTTTAATGGTAAGTAATATCAACTTAGGATTAAATGCCTACTATGTAGATACGATCATCCAAATTTTTATTGGATTATTTTTAATCTTTATACGAAAAGATATCAGTTTTCATTAAATGGTTTAATTTTTTCTAATTCTCTTTCCTTTTTTAACTTTAGATCCATTGCAAACTTAATTAACTCGGGTTGTTTTTTTACACCAATTTTTGACATTATTCTAAATCTGTGTGTATCCAATGTTCTTACTGAAATTTTTAATGTTCTTGCCAATTTATCTCTATCAAACCCATTTCCAATTGCAATTAGTACTTCGTTCTCACGCTCTGTTAAAGAATCTAAAATAAAATCACCATTCTTCTCCACAATATCATTAAATCTAGATAGAATCGCTTTTAATTCTTGCTCTGTACGTCCAATAAAATAATGCTTCCCTTTATAGACAGATTCGATAGCGATAATTAGTTCATTCTTAACTATATTTTTCCCAACTAATCCAAAGGCACCACACTTTAGAACCTCATAAATATAATTATCTTCCGTGTGTTGTGATAAGAAAATGATTTTTGCATTCTTATCTTTATTTAATATCGCTTTAGCTGCTTCTGTTCCAGTCTTGTTTGGCATTGAAATATCAGAAATAACTATATCTGGACATAGGTCAAAGTACTTTTTTACGAGACCTCTTCCATCCTCTGCTTCACCAATAATTTTGATTGTACTCTCATTGTCCAACAATGCTTTTAATCCATCTCGGAATAATGAGTGGTCGTCAGCCAATAACACTCTAATCATGATTTATCTCTCTATTTAAAAGAAATTCCAAATATATTGTTGTTCCTTCATTCTCTATTGAATCTATCTCAAATATACCTAACAAAGATTTTGAACGTTCTTCCATATTTAATAACCCTAAAGATGGCTTTTTGTTTTCCTCTTTAGAAATACCAACTCCATTATCAGATATAATTAATTTTAGCTTTCCCTCTTCAATTGCAATTTGGATTTCAAACTCACTACACTTTGAATGTTTAACAATGTTGCTCAACGCTTCTTGGCAGATTCTAAGGAGTCCTAGTGTTAAATTAAAATCTTCAATTTCTTCATAGTTAACATTTATGATACGACCATTCATATTTGAATTTCTTGTCGTCACTTCTACTAACTGTGTTAATGCCGAAACCAATCCAAACTCTTTCAATATTTTTGGACATAGCTGGTGAGAAATTCCTCGAACATCATCAGAGAGCAAATCAATTTTATTATATAACTCATCAATTTTATGTGTCTCTGGATTATTTATAAAGTTTTGTAAACTCAGCTTAAGAATAGAGATTTGGTTGCCAATATTATCATGTAAGTCTTGTCCAATAAGTTCTCTCTGTTTTTCATTTTGATTATCAAGTTTTATTCTAAGTAATCTAAGGTTTTCTTGATATAATTCAATTTTTTTTTCTTGCTCAATTCTATTAGAAATATCGTGAAGATAGATTTGTACAAACTCCAACAGACTGTTTTCTTTTAATGAAATTGTAAAATGCTTGCCATCAATCTCAACAATCTCGTTACTGATTTGTGTTCTTTTCAATAGCTCTTTGTAGTTGGGAATTATACTATCGCATTTTTGCCCAAGAACATCAAGTGACAATATTTCTTTTGCCGGATCGTTGAGTTTAATAATTATTCCATTTTCATCAACTCTCAAAATTGGATCAGGATCGAGCTCGGCAAATAATGCCATTAACCTCATATTGTCATCTTCAAGTTTTTCTGTTCTCCTCTTGAGGGGTTTAATAAAGTCCTTCTTAATTAAGATGACAATTGCTGAAATAACTATGAAGAAAACAAAGACAAATATTGCTGGGTTTTGCCAACTTAAAAATGTCTCTAAAATATGATCTGGTTTCATAATAATTTTATTGTTAATAATTTGTTGGTAATATAAGAATTCAAAGAACAAATTAAATCAGTAAAAATACTTACGTGGTGATTTTTTTGTTTTTTCTGCCCCATTCTAAATTATTAAATCTATTTTTCAAAAGTAAAATAATCAGCTATTGTTTCGATATTAAAAATCCTATCATTATCGAATAGTGAAATATTATCTGAATTATGTGATACATGGCTGCAGCTAATTAACAACACTAAAAATATTATGCTTTGTTGCAAAAATTTCATATTCGACCTTTTCAAACGTAGAGTTACAATAATAATTAAATATTAACCAATATCAGTTATAGTGGTTTCCTTAATGAAGAATTCTATTAATATTTGCACTTTCTCTTTTTGGGGTAAATC
>PCUD01000150.1:21878-34571 GCA_002786785.1 Ignavibacteriales bacterium CG18_big_fil_WC_8_21_14_2_50_31_20
ACAAATAATACAAGATTAACTATTAGGGAAAAAACTATTGCGATTTTGGCAAATAAAATCTACTTTTGAAAAACAAAAATATAAAAACCGACAATTTGAAGAGGGGATATAATGCAAAAAGATTTTAAGAAAATGCTTGAAGATTCAGATACATTCCCTCACCATATTGGCGATTATGATTTTTTTAGAAAATATGACCCAGGTGATGGGGCAATAACTTTTGTTTATAGCGGTGAAGCAGAAGATACTTTTTCAATCACAATATATAACAATACTACTGAGCCTATTCCGAACGAATTAGAAAGCGACATAGTAAAGAATGAATTTGAAAATTGTCTTGATTCAATTTTTGAAATGGAGAGAATGGGATATTTCTTTAAGGTAGAATTACTTCTAAAAGATGATTTTCGCTTTGAGGAAATGAGTGAACCATATTTTCAAAGTGCCGTCTTACAATTTCATTTTTATGATGAGAATGGGGAAGTTGAACAGATTCCTATATTATCTTTTCTTTTCTTGAGAAGTGATGAAAGTTATTTCCATAAGATTAGATTTTCAGTACCTATTACTAGTTCAGACGTAGCATTACCAAGAATGGAATATTTCCTTAAAGAGTGAATTACATTTACAAGCAGTCTTTACCATACAGCAAACTAATATTATCCACCAATAATCAAACACAGCGAATCATACATTAGCAGCCAGATTTACATAATTGCTGGTTATGCAAACGTCGTCAACGTTCGCTGAGGAACACTCCTTGTTTTCCTTTGGTTCGCATAACTTCAATTATGCAAACTCGGCACTCGCCCCATTGAGTTATCTTGTATATTCAAGGAATATCATTTCCGCATTTTCTTTTTAATACAATTTTTTTTAATCACTACTCAATTGGGGCAAAACAAATTGGGCGTATAGCGAACATGAGACATCCTCTGGTTAGTCTTTGCCAACTTACCACTTCACTACAAAGGGCAGAAAGTAATTCCCTTTTTCGTTCCGTTATTTTCTCTCTCTTAATTGCGTAGATGGGCTTCGGGTAAACGCTAAATTCCGTCCTGTCCCGATCTTTCGACGGGGAAAAGTTTTGAAAACACAAACATTTGCTCCATTTACCCTACCTCGCCCAGAATAATAAAACAATACTTATACCTTATCTCAGTTCGGCATCTATCTTTATAAGGTCATGCAGTATCACTATTATGATTTCATTGATGCCCTATTGTTTTAACAAGTTCTCAAATTCATTTAAAATAGAATTGGCATTATTAATTATTTTTTTTGCGTCCCCTAAATCAATATTTGTTTTTATTATTGTTCTATTCATTTTTGCTTTTGAAATGCTTTTAGATATGACAAATAATATAATCGCTGTAATTAAATATATTACTATGCTCCATGCAATAACTATACCATCTGAATCTTTTGATAATCCCGAAAAATTAAAAATAAATTGTTCAAGTAAGACCAAAGAACTAATTTGTGATATTATCGGTATACAAAAAAGGATAGTAGATAATTTTTCCCAACCATCTGTTACTAGCAGCGTCGTTACAGCTGGCACAATAAACGAAGCAATTAAAATGAATCCTCCAGTTTTGCCCAAATATTCTTCAATATTGGATAGGTGTTCATTTTCGGCTTTTTTTCTTTTATACTCTGTATTTCCTATTGCCAATTTAGCATTATAAATAATTTCCTTAATTTCATTTTCTACACTCTGATATAAATTAGCACATTTGTTTATCAGTGCTGGAAGATAAATATTATTAATTTCAATGAAGTCAAATAAACTATTTCTATCTAACCTTTTTTTTAACTCTATTATATCTCTATTGATTTGTTGAGAGTTATTTACTACTCTAGAAATATTAATTTTTGTCGAATATTTTTCAAAAAACAAATCCATTTTTTTGTTTTTAATAATTATATTATCATAGGTTTTAATTGCTTTCGTCTTTTCTTCTTCTTTTAGTTTTTTAAATAAATTATTTACGTATTCCCTAATGGGATCGAATAAAGTGTCCTCGTGAGCTTTTAAACAATAAAGTTTATCTTGTTTTATTATCTTTTCAAGATTGTCAATACTTTTAATATGATTCTTTAGCTGGGCATTATATTGAGCGTTTTGATAATATGCTTTTAATGAATTCGGAGAAAGAGTGATTGCATCAGAAGAAAATTTTTCTGCTTCTTCTATTTCTCCAAAATCAAATTTTATAAGAGCCTTATATAATAAAGCATCTCTTGTCATGTCTGGTGATTTTGGTTTCGCATATTTTATTGCCTTTTCAAAATAAGACAAGGCTTTTTCCTTGTCGATTTTTTTAAATAAATAGATTATTCCAAGACTAATATGTATTGAGAAATCAAACTTGTTTAATTTTTCGGATTCCAAATATTCTTCTTCCGCATCATCTAACCATCCATTATCATAAGCTTCCTTTGCTCTTATTCTACGTTCTCTTGCTTGATTGTCAAGTGGCGACATCAAAACTTCTAAAATATTTTTTAACACAGTTCTATTTTGCTCTAATTGCCAAACAACTTCCGAAATTCCCCACTCAAATGTCGACTGTAAATCATCAATACTTTGCCCTACTCTTTCTAATCTGTCTACACTGTCAACTAAACTATCGATCCCTTCAGAAATTCTTTCTTTGCTAGCAATAATAGAATTTGTTGTTGCTAATTGAGATGCAAGCATCGCTTTTGCTTGTTTTTTGATTACTAGTGTTTGCTCATTAACATCTTTTCCAAGTTGGATTGTATGATAGTATTCGTTCTTTCTTTCCCAAGGAGCTAATTCATTTAAATATAATGGCATAACAATTCTCCTTATTTACTAAATAACTTTAAAGAATATTATCTGTAAATGAACAAAAAACAAATGAAATCAACTCACTTACAGCAAATACATTTTTTACCATTTCTTATTTCCCCCAAATGAACTAGAATAACGTGTCCGTCTTTATTCACTCACCCAGCGATAGAACCTTTACCAATAATACGTGCTCGTAAACAAAACCATTAGAATCTACCTCACCTTTCAATGAACCACTAAAAGAACTTGAATAAACGTGACCGTTATTTTCAATTCGACCGATACAAGAACCGGAAATAGCACCGATATGTTTGTAGATGTAACCCATTATTTATGGAAAACATCAATATACTTTGGTATTATCCCGTCAAAGGTAAATGAAAAAATTAATTCAGATAACTGTAAACTGATAATATCCGCAATTTCCTTTGATTCCCATTTTAGATGAAAATAATTATATCCCAACAAGAAAACATATGATGTATTATCAATGATTTTCATACCGATATATTTTGATGTCTTTTTATATGTCCCATTTGTATTATCAATAAGCATTTGAAATAATTCTTCTGCTCCAATAGATTTGGTTAAATCAGCACTCCCAAAAAGATGTTTTATCTCTATTCGTATAATATCTTCTGTGATTTCAAATTTCAAAAACGTTCTGTGATCTGCTACCGATAATTGTGTAGTAATTTCATAGTTATTATCATTTATTTTTTTTGAAGGGTAATCGAAATCATTTAGGTGTTTGATAATTTCATCAACTTTTCCCATTTAATATTTCCTCGTTACTTTATTTACACATTTTGCTGGATCTGGTCTATCAGGGTGAAAACCTTGTTCTCTTGTGTGTAAAGTGCAGCTTGCTTTTTTATGATCGCTTGACCATACTTTGCAATTTGAACAATCAGCACAACGATCATCAGATTTTATTGTTGACATAATTAATTCTCCATTCATTAAATTTTGTAAGCTATTTTAAGCACATAACGCAAGCATCTGCGACGCGACCCACACAGTAAAAACATGTTTCATGAATGCGGTGTTCGCTAACTATGAAAATTGCTCTTTAATTGGTATAAAATTACTTCTATTTATTTTTATCCAATTAGCATCTTCGCCTTTGGCAAATGGGGACATATGTTCAAATGCTTTATCAATATATATTCTTGGATAACTAGGATAAGTTTGATGCAAATATAATCCTTCTTGATATCCGTTTATTATATAACTTATCCTAGTGTCACCGAGCTCATCATATTTTTTACCAATAAGTAAGAATAATGCATTAGCTGTAGCAAAAGACCAATAAAATATTGGGTCAAGAATACGGTCATATTTTTGTTCATACTTTTGCATAACACTATCAAGACGGTTTGCTAAATCTAAAAAAATTAAAGGTTCCCATTTTTCATCTTTTACAGCTTTATTTAATAATAAAACAATTTTAAAATATTCGTTAAAAAGTTCTTTATCAGCCCATAGTTCTTTATTCATATCAAGTGAGAAAAAATTCATAACATATCCTTTTTTTAGTGTATAAAATTAGATTTAAGTAGTAAACATTAAATGCAATAAGTATCAGCATGAAAGTAACAAAACCAGCGACGACATTCGGAAAAATGTTCCAGCAATAGCCGGTACTCTTCAATTGGATAGTTGTTGTTAGTAAAAATGTCTCTAGTCTTAAAAAAGTCAAATACTTTATATGTAGGCATATTAATATCTCCGAGAAACTTTATCTATGCACTTTGCTGGAGTTGGTCTATCAGGGTGAAAACCTTGTTCACTTGTGTGTAATGTACAACTTGCTTTTTTATGATCACTTGACCACACTTTACAGTGCGAACAATCAGCACAACGATCACCAGATTTAATTTTTGACATAACTATTTTTCCTTTTCATTTAAGATAATATGTAATTTCTTATACAAGCAATAAATGCAAATTAATAATTAACGTGCTTTAGAAAGTTTTCATCATCAATAAATTTAGTTTTTAAACAGTCCTTTGCAAGCGGTGACAAGAATCCTATTGCTTCCAGCTGCTACAAGCGACACATCTTTACCTTCTTGCAAACATTGTGAGATATAAATAAGAAGTTGATCATCAGTATTTGCAAAATCTTTTGGCGGTGTTCCTTTCATCATTTTATCGAAGTCCATTTTAGCAACGTCACTTTCATTCCGAAGAATCATGAATGATTTTGGATATTTGGTCATAAATTCATTGAACTTGTTTTTAACTTCTTCTACGTTAGCCATTACTACCTCTTTTCCTCTTTAAGTTATTAATAATTTTAATTAAAGGAATTATGAATAGAGTTTTTACAAATTCTTTCAACCAATTTCTTTTAACAATCTGATCGGCAATTGGCGGTGATATCCAGTAGTAAAAATTAACAAATGATTTACCTATTGCATATTTCAACAACCAGTTATCACGAAACTCTTTTAATATTTTTACTTCAATTGCATATGGCGAATCAAATACAGCAGTAGCAATAAAGCAGCCACTCTTTAAATCTTTGAACAAATCTTCTAAATTACAATTTGTTATTTTTGCCAAACCAGAGGATTTAGAAATTTCCTCTAATTGATTTTCAGCTTTATCTATAAATCCAGAAAATAGAATAGGTTCCTTCAACATATACTTTTTGAATCCGGCTTGACTATAAACAACAAGAAAACAAGCAACGGCTTTGTCTGTCTGATATTGTTTTAGTAGTAATTTTCCAAATAGATAGTATAAAGCCAAATCAACTTCATTAAGATGATCTATTTGTGAGCCAGCACCTTCTTTGATTTTTTGTTTAACTTCATCAATATAGTGGGTAGAGTAGTTTGAATTTTCTATATCTCTGAAGAGTTTTAAATAATAACTGACTGTGCCATTCCAGGAATGGATACTTTCCTTTGTCCCATAACCGCTAACGTTACCTGAATGATTATAATCATTTAATTTCCGATGGAAAGGTTTAATATGAACATCTGAATCATAATTAAATGTTTGCATAATGTTTATTCCTTTTAGAATCGTTCGTAAATTTTTAGCAAACTTTAAAGAATTTTATCTGGAAATGAGCAAAAAAATATAAGACCCCATTCATTCATTTCATTTACAGATAAAAAATATTTAACAATTAATTAATTTTAAAAAAGCACCTCCAGAAAAACCCATCCACAAACTTCCCATAATAAAACCCATCTTGTGCTTTTTCTTTGAGATAAACTTAATTATAAAGTTTTATAATTACAAAAAATATTTTAACAATAATTATATAGTTTAATAATATAATATCACACAATATCCCTTTTAAAGTCTAATAATATTCATAAATGACAATCAATGACCCATATATCCATCCGTGCAAATCCGCCCAATCCGCGTGCTATTCTCTTTCACCCCGTGGAATGCTTCCTGTCCTATGTGATGCTCTTTACCCCGTTGGATGCTTCCTGTCCTATGTGATGCTCTTATCTTTTTTATCACATAGGATTGTTTTTTTTATTCTACTGGGCTATTCCACTGGGGCTAAACTAAAATCATTTTCGCTAAGGTTATACTTTTTCATAAAATACTTTTACCCCATGAAATGCTCTCCTGTCCCGTGGAATGCTCTTGCTTTTTTATTCCACCGGGATTATTCCACCGTCACTAAATCAAAATCCCCACTACTTAAATTATATTTCTTCATAAAATATTCTTTCGTGAACTTAACCCCAATTTCACTTAACATTTTATCCCTATTAGCTGTCTCTTCTGTTATCTGTTCCTTTTTTGTCAGCTTCACACGAATCTTCTTATCATGGTTACTGAGCGCAGTCGAAGTACGGTCACTGAGCGGAGTGGTCATTGAGCTTTGTCGAAATGTCGAAGTGTGGTCACTGAGAGGAGTCGAAGTGCCATAGTTCAACTCTACATAATAATCAAACATCTGATTTATGCAGCTCTCAATAAGTTTTTTATCGCTTACTCCAATGTACTCTAACATCGACCTATGCACGTCACTTGCTTTATAACTTCCAGATGTACCAACATCAACAGTTAAGGTAACAGAAAGGACAGCTTTCGATATTTCTTTGTTCTGGAATTCGCTCATCTTTTCAAACAATTGACCGACTTCATAGCTCGTTTGTTCTTTTATCTCAATTGTTTCTGATACTTTTCTTGTAGCTACGTTACTATCAATCATTTCAAGTAAATTATTTATTACTGCTTCTCTTTCATCTGGTGTCGCTGAATCAGAAACGACTCCAATCAGATAGGGAATACCGAATTTTTCAATCAACTGCATCCAGCTTTCAACTGTTGTTTGTTTTATTTTTACTGGCCAATAACATTTACTCAATATTTTTTCACCATATGGATTATCAAACGTTGGCTTATGTTGTGCTAACAAAAATTTATATTTAGGTATTTCCAATAACTTTCCTTTTTGCTTCGCTCCTTCTACTATCTTTAGATTATTATCACCGTCAAAGGCAAACCATTCTAATGGCTTCGCTTGTATTTTTATTGGTACTAGCTTACCGCCTTTTTTCTCCCAAATTATTTCACTTACATTGTAACCAAACAAGATTGAATCAAGAATTTGACTCCCCACTATCTGCAGCGGAATGCCTCTCATTATTTCAATCCCTTCTTTTCGCAGCTCATCATTTTCACTTTCAACTTCCCATCCCATTTGTAGGACTTGCATTTTCCTTTGCAATATCGTTGCTGTTAAATGAGGATCAATCAACAAATCTTTATATGCAGATATTCCTCCTCTCTCCGCCAATATTTTATCAGGATCCGGAAGGATTCCACCAATCATATTAAAAAATGTATTCTCCCTTTTCAAATACTCCCCAAATAACTTACTCATAAAAACTCCATATAATTTTAATGTTCTAAATTCAAATTACCTATCAATGACACCCAATGACCACACAATAACAACCAATGACTACCCAATAACCACTAATGACATTTCCTTTCCTTTCCATAATTCCATTTTAATAAATCTTTTTCCTAACATATTTCTTCACCGTCAATTTCGGAATCTCCACTTGTGGACGATTCCTCAAATGTTCAAGTGCTTGGCTAAAACTATCAACCATATCGTCAAACTCACCATTCGGAAAATCCTCACACTCATTTAAGAAAATATTCACGTTATCCATTAAAGTGTACAGTTCTACTTTTCCACTTTCGATTATTGGAGTAATTGAATGAACCCGACTTATTTTATCACTACTTACTTTTATTTCCTTAATTGGAAGTTTCGTTTCTCTATTCAATTCTTGAATTAAACTAATCCCGCTCGCTTTATCCTCGATGATTATTTCATTCGGATGAAATTCATTATTCAACTCAATCACTTTTCGCTTTAGTTCTGGAAATTCCAACCGCTCTCTGAAAATATTTATCAATTGGTATCTATCTCGGAATACTTGCCATGTTGTGCAAACAGAATAATCATTCTCCTCATTCTTCTTAAAAGCAGTATCCCAACTCTGAATAATACTTTGCGCCTTTCCGTCTTTGCGGTTTTCTGCTGTGCTTATTTTATCTATTACCTCAAACCATTCTCTTTTAATTATTCTATCTGAATTCGCATCAACAAACAAACCATATATTTCTTGGTCCCTAAGTGCTGGTGATATTTCACTTGCCAATTCATCAATCTCATCTTTATCCAACATGGGATTATCATAACTGGAGAAGTTTAATGTACACCAGTTTGATTCAATTTCATCTGCTTCTGGAAATAAATCTCCTTGCACTGCTTTATGCAAATCATTCAAATTCGAAAAAGTCTCCCCATTCCCAAGGGGGAGATTTAGAGGGGGTTTATGGGGTTCCCCTTTCTTTGCAAGTGTATAGAATAAATGTTCCTTCCCTTTGTACTTTTTGCCTTTTGGAGTTCCACCAATTATCGCTTCGGCTTTGTAATCCAGCATCATTGGTCTAATTGTTTCCAACCATAGTCTGGGGTTCCGCAAAATAATTCCAGCTTCATTCAAAATTACTAACGTGTAACCAAATCCCTCAATATTCTCCGGTCGGTCAGCACTCCTAAAATCTATTATTGATTCTATTTCTGTTATAATACTTATTTCATTATTTGTCTTGTTCCATTGGTATGTTCTTTGGGGAAGTCTACTAAGTATTGGCATACCATATCGCTTAATGTATCTCTGAATATTTGAATAAGTTGTGTCAACCCACAATATCTTTTCTCCGTTTGGATTCTTCGGATTCCAAGCCCTGTCAATTGCATAGTGCATCATCCCATGAGTTAAACCAAAACGCCGCCCTTTATGAATTACCTTAAATCTTTTTTTTGTTCTGAAAAATATTTCTCTTTGGTTTTCATGATATTCCAGATTTAAAGGTATTTTAGCCATTTTTTTTAACCATATTCTTTTTAGTTTTTGGTTTATCAGGTTTATCATTTTCAAATTCTTTAATACTTCTAGTAAATATAATCTCGTCTTTATTATGTGTTTCAACCTTATCCGTTTGTCCCAATAAGTTCTTTCCTAACCATATTTGCATTACAAAACTTCCATTCAAAGCAGATCGATATTGAGCTCTCTTCAATGAGGTTTTGACGTACTCTTTCCCTTTTGTAATCTCATCGGCATAATTACGTTGTAATGTTCTTTCACTTATCTTAACTATTCTTGATATTTCTTCAAGACTACAGTTCAAACCTGCCAATTCCATTATTAATTCCTTATCTGCTGTTTTCTTCGGTCGTCCCATAAACTCAGTTATATTTTATCTTACTTCTTTTCTCTTTTTTTTAATCTTTTCTTCCTAAAATATCATCAGCGTATATCCGCGTAATCCGTGTCATCTGTGTTCCATTCTTTTTGTTTTCATCTTTTTTCAAGAATTCAATCCGTTCTTATCAGCATTCACTGTGCGCAGTCGAAGTACTCAATCCGCGTGCTATTTATATTTACATATCATTACATATTCTTTACATTATAATATATAACACTTGACAAAACAATACAATTACTTTATTTTTAATTGCAACTGATATTATTATTGTGATTCTATAAATTATTTAAAAATCATATCCGGGGGGATTATGAAACTAGAAATATTTAAAGTCGGAAAACATACTTCATCAAACGGTCTTACTAAGGATTATACTTTAGACGACTTAAACTCAATCATCCTTAATCACACAGAACCAACTCCTATTGTCGTTGGTCATCCTAAAACCAACTCTCCAGCTTTTGGTTGGATAAAGAATTTATTCATTAAAGGTGAATCGCTCTTTGCAGAAGCCTCAGATCTCGTTCCCGAGTTCTTGGATTTAGTTAAGCAAAAGATTTATAAGAACCGTTCCGTTTCTCTTTCTCAATTGGAAGATGGAACTCTTGCTTTAAATCATGTCGGTTTTCTTGGTGGTGCTTTGCCAGCTGTTAAAGGTCTTGAAGAATTAAATCTTAACGCGGATGATGTTGCTCAAATCATTCACGAATTTTCCCTTAACGTTGAACTTGATGATACAGAAGAAACAGTCTCCCCCTTTTCAAGGGGGACGGAAGGGGGTTCAAGGGGGACGGAAGGGGATTCTGAAGCACAAACCAAAAAAGAAGAAACTTTTTCTTTAGAACAATTCAATTCTCTAAAATCTGATGTTGCAAAGATTGTTGAATTTATGGAATCTTATCCAGTTCAAAATGTTCAAGTTGTTCCTTCTGAATTGCAAGCAAAAATTGATGAGCTTAATCTTAAAATTGATTTAGCTTACTTTCAAAAAAATATTGTTGAAAAATTACAACTCGAAAGTTTAACGCCAGCTATCAAAAACAAAATCATTGCTATTCTTAATTATTTCCAAACTCTCGATTTTGCACAGGAGCAACAAACTAAAATCGTTTCCGATTTTCAAGAGCTTGCTGATTTAATCCAACCTTTTCAAACCGAAGAAATTCTTAAAAAAGTTGTAAAAGTCTCCCCGTTTTCAAGGGGGACGGAAGGGGGTTCCGGGGGTTCTGAATTCGACTTAATGAATGTTGATAAAGAATCAATGCAACTTTTTAATGATGCTACTCAACTTTCAGAAGAAGAATCTATTTCTTTTAATGAAGCATTAAATATTTTAATCAATAAAAAAGGTGAGGTATAATCATGCCCGGAACTTTAGACGCTCGTCGTATCGTTGACCCAGTTCTAACTCAGTTAGCACGTGGCTATTCAAATTCTGGTTTGGTAGCCGACAAATTATTTCCATTAGTTTCTGTGAATAAGGAAGGTGGTAAAATTCCACAGTTCACAAAAGAAGCTTTCAAGATTTATAATACTGAAAGAGCTATTAGAGCAAACTCTAATAGAATCAATCCAAATGTAAACACTTCAATCGATTTTGTTCTTACCGAACACGATTTAGAATATCCTTTGGATTACCGCGAAATAAATGAGGATATGCTTAATCTCAAAATGCGTGCAACAAATGTCGTTACAGATGCTATTGCACTACGTAAAGAAAAATTATGCGCTGATATAGCTCAAAACCCAACAAATTTTGCTGCTACAAATAAAGTAACTTTAGCAGCTGCAGATCAATTCAACGCTTCAACTTCTGATCCAATTGCAACTATCGATTCCGCACGTTCTGCAGTTCGTTCACAGATTGCTAAAAATCCAAATGTTATTGTAATGTCAAATGATGTTTTTGTTGCTCTAAAAAATCACCCAGCAATTACTGATAAAGTCAAATACACACAACACGCAGTTATCACAGCAGAATTACTTCGTCTTTTATTACAGTTCGATGCTCTTTACGTAGCTTCTTCAGTTTACGAAAGTGACGCTGGAGTTTTACAAGATGTTTGGAATGATACAGTAGTTATTGCTTATGTGCCCGAAGCTCGGTCTTCTAATGGTGTTGAGAAGCGCTCATTCTACGAACCATCTTTTGGTTATACTCTACAAATGAAAAACTACCCTTTAGTTGATACATACGACGAAAAAGGAAAAGTTAAAATCGTTAGAAACACAGACCTATTCGTTCCTAAAATCGTTGGTGCTGATGCTGGTTTTTTAATAATTGATTGTTTGGCATAAAGGAGGTAGTGAATGTATATCGTTAAAAGTACTCCAATTTATTCTAACAAAAAACTTTACAGAGTAGGGGAACAATTCCCTTACTCCGATAAAGATAAACATTTACTTTGGAATCTTACTTTAATTGAAGATATTCCAAAAGAAATAGTTCCCGAAACTTTGGAAACTACAACTGAAACGCCAAAAATCGTTTCAAAAGCGAAATTAAAAAAATCTATTTCTAAAAAATAATTTAAGGAATTTATAATTATGAAAACCGAACAACTTGGTATCGTAACTTCAATCTTAAATCAAGCCGGCAAGACTATATTAAAAGGTTATTTTGTGAACATACAAGGCGCACTTGGTAATTCTGAGGAATCCAATAATGAAATGATTGGTGTTTGCACCGCTGATACAAACAATGGTGAAATGATGCCCGTAGCAGTTACTGGTATTGCTCTTTGCGTAACTGGTGGTGCAATAACTAAAGGCAATCACGTTTTTTGCGATCAAAAAATTTTCCAAATCAATTATGCCGCTCCTCCAGCTGCTACTTCTAATGAATTGCAAATGGTTGTTGGTATTGCTCTCGATACCGCTTCCGGTGCGGATGAACTTATTCGTGTACTTCTAAAATAAGGAGAGACCAGTATGAGAAAACTACGTAGTTACTTAAAATCATTAGGTAGTGACATTGCTACTAAAAAATATATTGTTGATGGTGAATTTCCTGGTGATTGCATAATATGTCTATTAAGGAAAAAGTCAACTTAAAAATAGCTATCCCTTAAACAATAATTGTTTTA
>PCUD01000100.1 GCA_002786785.1 Ignavibacteriales bacterium CG18_big_fil_WC_8_21_14_2_50_31_20
CAAAAGGGGTAACTTGTTTGCTCGAATATTCTATCGGTAGATTAACCATTTGGGTTACTTTTATTTTTATTTTAAGTATAACTAATATAATAATTTACTGAACTTTTTTGAATCCTATTGCATAAGGCAGGTTTAAAGCCCGCTCTATCATGGTTTAAACCAAATGCTCTTGTTGTGCAAGCTGGAGCGGATGCACATTTCTCTGATCCTTTAGCGGATACTCTTTTAACTACTCACGATTATGAAAAAATATTCAGAGAAATCATTACACTTGCAGACAAAAATTGTGATGGTAAAATTCTTTTTACTCTGGGTGGCGGATATTCCACAACTGCAACTCCTCGCATTTGGGCCTTGTTATATTTGATTATTAATAATTATGATATTCCAGAATATTTACCAGAAATCTGGAGAAACCGATGGCAGCAAATTTTACAAACATCAATTCCTAAAACACTACATGATATATTACCCCCTTATGAGCCAGTTATTAGACATGATGAAATATTAAAAATCAACAAAGATGTGATGAGGCGACTTATGGATTCTGTTTCACAATATTGGATTTGAATGAAAAATAAATATTGATTTTTAACCCCTCTCTTTTATTGGCAATTTATAATAGCGTATTCCATCAAATTGATAAAATGCATTTGCTACTGCACCAGCTGTTGGAACAAGACCAATTTCGCCAACACCTTTTGCCCCATGTGGTCCGTATGGGTCAGCTACTTCAACACCAATTACTTCAATGTCTGGAGTTTCTTTAGCTCTTAAAACACCCATCTTTCGTAACCTTGTCGATATTGGGATTCCGTTTTCTAAAACTAATTCTTCCGAAATTGCATATCCCAAACCCATGTGAACAGATCCTTCAATTTGACCTTCGAACAAAGTGGGATTAATAATTTTACCAGCATCATGAGCGGCAATTATTTTTTTGATTTTGCCAATATCATCTAGTATTACAACTTGTGTAGCATAACTATATGAATAGTGAGTAACAACTTCTTTTACTTCAGCACCAGGTTTAGTTGTCCAATCACAAATCCATTGACCAACATAAACTTTTCCTACCAATTCTTTTAATGAATTTGTTTCTAAATCTTTTACTAATTTCTTTGCAGTTTCTCTTATTGAGTTTCCAACTAAAGAAGTTGCTCGTGAAGCGGTTGTCATTCCTGAACGGGCTTCTTTTGAAGTATCGACAGTTACCACAACGATACTAGGGTCAATTCCAGTTTCTTCACAAAGAAACTGTATAGCCACAGTATTTACACCTTGCCCCATTTCGGTCCAACCATGATTTAATATCACTTTTCTTTCAGAAATAATTTCAATTTTAATTATTCCATCGTCGGGCATTCCATTCCCAATTCCAGTATTTTTAATTCCACAAGCAATTCCAGCATATTTGGCATTATGGAAAGCATCTTTTACAGCCAGGAGTGTTTCACGAACACCGGCGCCAGCGTGTATTGTTTGTCCTGTTGCAGTTTGGTCACCATTTTTAATTGCATTATTAAATCGAAATTGCCATCTATCAAAATTACCTTGAACACACAAATCATCAACACAACCCTCAATTGCAAAAGTAGCTTGATTTGCTCCAAATCCGCGCATAGCCCCACATGGTAGGTTATTTGTATAAACAGCTTTGGCGCTTACTTTGGCATTTGGAATAGTATAAGCACCGGTTGAGTGTCCAGCTGCACGCTCAAGTACTTTCATTCCAACAGATGCATAAGCACCAGTATCCCCAATAATATCAGCTTCAAGAAAAGTTAGCATTCCATTTTCATCGCAACCAACTGAATAATCTAAAATTAACGGATGGCGTTTTGGATGCATGATTATTGATTCATCTCGAGTTAAGGCAAATTTCACAGTTTCATTTAACAAATATGAAGCCAGCGCTGCATGATGTTGAACTGTTAAATCTTCCTTCCCTCCAAAACCGCCACCATTGGGTACTAGCTGAACACAAACCTTCTTCTCATCAAGGTTTAGAATTTTTGCAATTTGTTTCCTATCTTCATAAACTCCTTGTCCTTGTGAATATACCTCAACGCCATCGTTATATGGTCTTCCAACAGCAGCTTCGGTTTCTAAGAAAGCGTGTTCAATCATTTGTGTTTCATAAATGCCAGACGAAATATATTTAGATTTACTTTTTGCTAAATCAATATTTCCTCTATCAATAATTGTTTCAGATAATAAATTTCCCTTAGCATGAATTTGAGGGGCGTCATCATTTAAGGCTTTTTTCATATCGGTAAGTGGTTCCAGTACTTGATATTCAATTTTAATTAATTCTATTGCTGCTCGTGCAATATCATCACTATCTGCAACAACAGAGGCAATTACATCGCCTACATATCTTGTAATTTCTCCAACGGCTACCATCATTGGCCAATCCTTTACAATCAATCCAGAAACTCTATTCCCTGGAATATCATTTGCAACAAAAACCTTATGAACACCAATCAATTTATTGGCTTCCGAAAAATCAATACTTAAAACCTTAGCGCGAGGATATTTACTGAATTTCAAAGCTCCAAATAACATTCCCTCAAAATATAAATCGTCAACATAAGGGGCTGTTCCAAGAGTTAATTTGTCGGCGTTATATTTGGGTTGCCGAGCACCTACTTTTGCAATTTGCTTTGGCGTTGGAATTACTTTTTGGTCGCGAATAGCTTCAGCAGCATATTCTATTGAATCGATTACTTTTTTATAACCAGTACATCGGCATAAATGCGGAGTAAGCGAGGTTACTATTTGTTCTCGAGTTGGTTTCGCATTTCTTTGGATTAAAGCATTTGCTCTCATCACAATTCCAGGAGTACAAAAACCACATTGTGTGCCTCCTTTTTCAACAAAAGCATTTGCAAACACTTTTTGTTTATAATCACCAAGCCCGTCAGTTGTTATCACTTTTAAGTTTTCAATTTTCCTCATTGAAGTTACGCAAGAAAGAACAGCTTCGCCATTTAAGTCAACTGTGCATGAGCCGCAAGTGGCTTGCCCAGAGCAACCATCTTTAACTGTAGTAATGCCTTCAATATTTCGCAAGTATTTTAATAACGATAAATCTAAATCGCCATTAAATTCTTTCTCAATTCCGTTAAGTACAAATTTCATATAGTTACTTCTATTTAATTAAATATATATTTTTTATTTAAACTCTTTATTAGAAAAATCATTTCTGCAACTTTATCTGTAACAAACGAAGTGAAATTATTATTCAATAATTTAGTTTCTGTTATTGAATAATCGCTCATATTAAATTCTATTTCCAAACTTTCTGACAAATATTTTAACTTATCATTTTCAATTATAAGCGTCTGTTTTATTCCATTATTTTTATAAACCAAAACATTATTGCTCATGTAGTAGCAATTATCCTCATTATTAAAACTTGCTTCAGTGAGATAAAACTTTGGTTTAGTTAGATATGGAGCATCGTTTGTTGGACAAAATGTGTTACAATTTCCACATTCATTACAAAAATCACCAAGATTAAATATTTGTGGATTTTGCTTAATGATAAAGAAGCTTTCAACAAAATTAATTATTTTTTCATTATTTATTTCAATACGATAAATTGGGATATTTTCTGGTTCAGTAATAAAAGTTACATTTGAAAAATTAGGACAAACTCCAGCGCAGATATTACAAACATCGTTGCAAAATAAACAACGGGAGGCTTCTGCTATTGCTTCTGCTTTATCAAGAGACGGGTGAACTAATTCAAAATTATTCCTATTGTTTAAAGATAATTCTGTCATTGGTTTTCCATAAACCCGTAATGCTTGTTTGCGCTGAAACTCTGCATACGATAATTTATTTTTAACGGGGTCACTATTGAGCTTTAATCCTTTAACTCTATGTATTATTTTCAAAGAAATATTTTTGCCATCGCCAATTGCATTTATTAAAGAATCTGCACCGCGAATTGCATCGCCGCCTGCAAATACGTTTGGTATATCTGTTTCAAGAGTTTCATTATCTAAGTTCAATACTGGGTTTTCAAGAAAATCTAACTTAACTTCCTGTCCAATTGCTGGAATAATTGAATCGAAAAATAAACTAAATTCCGAATGAGGAATTTCAATTGGCTTTCTTCTTCCGCTTGCATCTGTTTTGCCCAACTCCATTTTTACAAGATTAAATTTTAATCTTCCATTATTGTTATCTATGCTTTGAGGGGCTGTTAATTCAAGTAAATCAATTCCTTCATCCAACAAAGCATTAATTTCTTCCGTATCAGCGGGCATTTCCTTTTTTGTCCTACGGTAAATAACAGTTACTTTCCCATCAATTCCTACTAATCTTTTTGCAGTCCTTGCTGCATCTATTGCCGAATTACCTCCACCAATTATTGCAACTTGCTTGCCAAGATTCACTTTATCCTTTCGACGAACTTTGGAAAGAAAGGATAATTGGTCGAAAACACCTTCAAGATTTTCGCCAGGAATATTTAACATTTTACTTTCTTGAGCTCCTACTGCAATATAAATAAAATCATTTTCCGCTTTTATTTTCTTAAATAAATTTGAATCAACTTTTTGATTAAAACAAAAAATTACTCCAAGTGATTTTATTAAATTGATATCTGCTTCAATTTGTTCATCTGTTAATCTAAAAAAGGGAATTGAATCAGAAGCCATTCCTCCAGCAAATTCTTTTTCCTCGTAAACGGTAACGCCAAATCCTTCGAGGGCAAGAAAATAAGCCGATGATAATCCAGATGGACCAGCACCAATAATGGCAACATTAAATCCATTATTCTCTTTTATTGTTGTCTTTAAATCCACATTTTCTAACTCAGAATTAAACCTTTTAACTCCACGTATTAATAAAGTGTTATCGTAATTCATACGTGTGCATTTAGTTTGGCAAAGTTGGTCACAAACATTTCCTGTAATATTTGGTAGGGGATTATCTTTCATAATTGTATTTAATGCCATACTAAAATTTCCATTGGAAGTATGCCACATATATTCTGAAACATCTTGAGAAACAGCACACGTTTCGGTGCAAGGAGCTTGAATGCAATCATAAGCCGTTAATTTTCGCGAAGTTTTAATGTTGTCGAATAGAAAATTTGCTTTGTAATACAATTTGTTTTCAAGTACTTTATTGGAATATTTTGAAAGATTAGCTAACCCTGCTTCTTGAACATTATTTTTGTTGCCATTCGCAATAATAAATTCGTCAATATTTTTTGCCCCAACTTTTTCGAATTCCTTTTGAAGTTCTGTTAAATATTGGGTCATTCGTAAATAGCCACCAGGTTTTAACAAATCGGTACAGACCGTTAATGGTTTTAAATTGCATGCCAAAGTATCTGCAACATTAAAAGCATCAATACCTCCAGAAAATGAAATGTCGAGTTTCCCGGCAAAATTATCTTGCAATATTTTGGCAACATTAATGCTAATTGGATGCAAAGATCGTCCGCTTGAGTATACCATTTTTTCTTTTTGCGGAAGCCAATTTGTAGTATTTAATGATTCGAGGGTATTTGTTAGTTTAAGCGAAAACTTAACTCCACTAATTTCCGCACTTTTTTGAAGTGAATTTATTAACAGAATTGCATCATTAAATTTTAAATCATGTTCAAAAGCTTCATCAGGAACTGTAATTTCAAATCCTAATTTTTCATTTAGGATGTATCTTAATCGCTCTTTACCCAAAAGTGTTGGATTTAGCTTTATGGTAGTGTGAAGTTTTCGATTTTCAATTAAATATTTTCCAATGCTTTCAATTTCATTTGCTGGGCAACCGTGCATTGTTGAAAGAGTAATATTGTTTGATATTTGACTATGAATATTAATTTCGCGTATTTCTGGATATAAACTTTCAAGTTGGGATATTTTCTCTTCAAGTTCAGTAGAACAATCATTCATTTTATCAAAAAACCATTGAACATTAGGTTTAAGAATTCCCTCCAAATTATATCCAACACTCATATTAAATATTAAGCCAAGTTCTGAATTATTCCATCCAAACTTGTGCTTAAGAACATGGATTATAATCCAGGCATTTAAATATTCGTCAAACGAATCTTTTATTTTTAATTCCTGAGACCATTCACAATTGTATCCTTCATCTTGCATTTCAATACAAGGTTTCGTAACCTCAAGTTCATCAAGGGTTTGAACTGTTTTTAACTCAATATATCTTGAGCCAGTTAACCAAGCTGCAATAATATTTTGAGCCATTTGTGTGTGTGGTCCTGCTGCAACACCAAGGGGAGTTTCAAGATTTTGTCCATAGCGTTCCATTTTAAATAGGCTTTCCGTTTGCGGAGTAAAAACATTTTTCTTATAAATCCCAAATATTTTTCCATCTTTTTCTTCATTCAAAATCCATTGGAATAATCGTTCAATGGATATCCTATAAAATTTATCACTCATAATATTAGCACATCTAATTCATTTTCTAATTATTGGACTTTGAAAATAAGTTATACAAGCCCTAAAAACAAGTAAAATTAGTTTAATTATTCTGTTTTGTATATTTTTTATATCAATTACAATCTTGGGGAAAATATTATTGGATGTTTTATAGCTCTCAAATTTTGTATTTTAAAATTATTAATAAATAATGGTTAGTAAACTTTTATAAAGGTTTACATTAGGACTTAGATGAAACTAAAAATATTTATCCTCTTTTTGCTAGTAAATTTAATTAGTGCACAATCCATTGATGAAAGTTGGAAGTTATATGACGATTCTGAAGTTGCATTAATTGAAATAACAATTAACCCAGAAAATTTATCTTGGATTTATAATAATGTGCAAAGCGATTCGATGCATTATGCCACTTTTAATTTTAAAAATAAATGGATTGATGAAACAATTGATTCAATTGGTTTTCGTTTAAGAGGAAACACCTCACGAGGTTCTGCAAAAAAATCGTTTAAAATATCTTTCAATTCATTTGTTAATGGAAAAGATTTTTATAACGTAGAAAAATTAAACCTAAATGGTGAGCACAACGACCCATCAATTGTTAGAAGCAAGCTTTGCTGGGATATTTATAATAAAATTGGAATTCCTTCATCAAGAGCTGCACATGCTGCTGTTTATATTAATGGTGAGTATTATGGACTTTATATTTCTGCAGAACATATAGATGAGGAATTTCTTCAAAAAAATACCGCAGATGATTCTGGAAATTTATGGCGCTGTCTTTGGCCTGCTGATTTAACTTATCGTGGTTCAAATGAAGAGGATTATTTCCCATATAACAGCGACGAAACTCCTTACTCTTTAAAAACTAACGAGGATGAATATGATTATTCCAAGCTTGCAAAATTAATTTCGACTATTAATTTAACTCCAAATCAATATTGGATTGATTCACTCGAAAACATTTTAGCTATTCCAGAATTCTTAAAATATTTGGCAGTTAACACACTTGTTGGAAGTTGGGATGATTATCGTTCATTAATGAACAATTATTATCTTTATTACGAACCCAATAGTAAAATATTCCATTGGATTCCTTATGATTATGACAATACATTTGGAATTGATTGGTTTGATGTTGATTGGGCAAATGCAAATCCTTACAGTTACCCAAAAGCAAATAATGGCTCGCGTCCACTTTCGGATAAAATTATGCAAAATGCACAGTATCGCAATTTATATTCTCATTTTATTGAGTTTATTAATTCAACTGTTTTGTTGGATTCTGAATTTGACCGCAATATAGATAGACTTCATACAATGATTACCCCTTTTGTAGAAGCTGATAATTATCGTACACGCGATTATCAATTTACAGTAAACCAATTTCATCGTTCATATACTTCTAGTGGATTTAATGAACTTCATGTAAAAAGGGGAATTAAGGAGTTTATTAAACTTAGAGCTGCTTCGCTTCCAAATATGATTTCTTATCTAAATGCAGATCCACTTGCATATAAAATTAATTACGAACCAAAATTCCCATCAGCGGATGATACAATTTATGTTTTTGTCTCGGCGTTTAGCCATGTTGGGATAGAGAATGTAAGAATTGTTTTCAATAATGGAAACTTATCAATTGCAGAATTATATCCGATGACATTTTCTCCAATTGCTGGCACAAAAATTGTGGAAGAATCTGACCGCTGGATTGGAATAATTCCACCATTAGGAGAAAATGGATTTGGTAGTTTTCAAATTCAAGTAGTTGATTCTAATTCTGCACAAAGCACTTTTCCAAGGAATGGCTCAATTTATATCTCTGCACCTCAGTTGACAGATAATCAAATAGTGATTAACGAAATTTTAGCTAAAAACGATTCCTTAAACCAAGATTTGAGTGGTCAGTATGAAGATTGGCTAGAGCTTTATAATTCAGCAAATGAAACTATTGATTTATCAGGACTCTTCTTAACCGATAATATGTCAAATCTTCCAAAATGGCAGTTTCCAAGTGGGACTTTAATTGAACCAAACAGCTATTTGATTATATGGTGTGATGAAGATGCAAGTCAACAAGGAATTCATTCAAACTTTAAACTTAGTGCTGATGGCGAGTTTGTTGCAATTATTGATAAAGATGAAAAAACAATAATTGATTCAATCACTTTTCCTCAACAATCAGCCAACATATCTTTTGGAAGATTCCCAAATGGGGAAGATAATTGGATTTTTATGAATCCATCTCCAGAAGCTAAAAATGTAAATGTTGTAAGTGTTAACGACCAAAATATAGTAACAAAATTTGAACTTTCGCAAAATTATCCAAATCCGTTCGGCGATCTCCCAAAAAAACCTTCGAGTACATCTTTTGGAAATCCAAGCACAAAAATTAAATATTCAATTTATGCTGCTGCAGAGAAGCATAATTCTCCTCTACAACAAAATACTGTTATCAAAGTTTATGATATACTTGGACGCGAAGTTGCTACCCTTGTAAATAAACAACAAAAATCTGGGAGTTATGAAGTGATTTTTGATGCAAGTAATTTAACTACTGGAATATATTTTTACAAATTGCAAAGTGGTAATTTTGTTGAAACAAAAAAAATGATTTTTATAAAATAAATTTTTGAGTTTTTGAAAACAATAAATTTTCTATTTTTGTGCAAAAAACAAATTTGTCAAGCAGTTAAAAAACCGCTAAATACTTACAAATGTCAACAAAAATAGCATTTTTATTGACATTTAAGAATAATAGCAAGAACTTTGGTTTTACAAAAAATATTAGTGTTACATATATATGAATAACGTTATGCAAATAATGTCATACTCACTCTTAGTGTTATATTTAATAACATTTTTAAGCTATCTTTACGATTTCTTTGTTGAAAACAACTATTTTTTAAGTATTAAGCGAATTGTTTTGTTTATTACACTCATATTTCACGTGGTTTATTTTGTTGAGCGGACTTTCTTTCTTGGACATCTACCAATTATAACCCAATACGAAATATTTTCTTTAATAGCTTTTTCAATTGCTTTTACATACTTTTTAATTGAATTATTAAGCGATATAAAAGGAACAGGCATTTTTATACTTTTGTTTGCAATAATTTTTCAGGCAAAATCATCTTTATTTATACAAGATGTTTATGTTGTAAACCATGTTTTACAAAACTATCCTCTTGGAACTCATGTTATTACTGCCATTTTAGGATTTACAGCTATTTCAATTTCATCAGCATATTCTTTTATGTATTTATTGTTATATAAAAATATTAAGTCTAATAATTTCTCAATTATTTTCAAACGTCTTCCAAACCTAGAAATTTTGGAAAAATTGACGTTTTCTGCTGTAATTATTGGATTTGTTTTGCTTTCCATTGCTGTTATCCTTGGCTTAATTTGGCTCCCTTCTGCTTTCCCAGAGTTTAGTTATTTCGATTCCAAAATTATTTCAACAATTACTGTTACTATAATTTATGGAATTGGAATTATCCTTAAAACAAAACGAATACTTATCGGTAAACGCTTTGCTAAGTTTTCAATTTATGGATTTATTTTTTCTGTTTTATCTTTGATGCTTACTAGCGTGATAATGGACAGTTTTCACAATTTTTCAAATTAGGTTTTAATTTTTTAATGGACATAGTTGGCATTTCAATAAATCATAAAACAGCTTCAATTGAATTAAGGGAATCTTTGCATCTTAGTCAAGATGAGATTCTTGAATTTATTCCTATTTTGAAGCAAAATGTTTTTTCCGAAGGATATGTGTTATCTACATGTAACCGCACAGATATATTTGGCATTCCAAAATCTGGAAAAATAACATATAAAGATATCCAAAAGAATTTGTTGGAATTTAAACATGTTGAAGGTTTATCGTCAGAACATTTTCTTAATTATTTTTCTTGTGGAGCTGTAAAGCATTTGTTAGAAGTTGCATCTTCAATTGATTCGTTGATTTTAGGAGACAGCCAAATTCATGGTCAAGTTAAAGAAGCGTTTTTCCTTTCTGAGGATTTAGGATTTTCAAAAACATTACTGCATAAATTGTTTGAATCTGCTGTTCGTGTTGGAAAAAGAACAATTACAGAGACTAAAATTGGAGAAGGTGCAGTAACAATTAGTTTTGCTGGTATAAAAATTTTAGAGAAAATTTTCTCTTCATTTGAATCAAAAGCTGCTTTAGTTATTGGCGCTGGTGAAACAGGTGAGTTGGCAGCTAAACATTTACGCGAAAGCGGAATTGGAAAATTATCCATATCAAACCGTACCTATTCTAAAGCCGAATTACTTGCTAATAAGCTGAATGGTGATGTAATTGAATTTAACAATTTAAAAAAATCGATTCATAAATTTGACATAATTGTTTCGGCTACAAGTGCTAATGGATTCATTCTTGATTTTGAAGATGTAAAATTGATGATGAAAGAACGAAAAGGGAAAATGTGTTCTATTCTTGATATTGCAATTCCACGTGATGTTAACCCCAAAGTAGCTGATATTGATGGAGTTTTCTATAATGATATAGATTCGTTAAATATTATTGTTAATGAAAATTTGAAAAAACGTGAAAAAGAAATCCCTTTGGTAAATGAAATTATTATGGAAGAAATGACAGCGTTTTTTAAATGGTATAATACTTTGAATATTGTACCGACAATTAAAGACTTTAGGGACTTTTTTGAAGAAATAAGATTGGACGAAATAGAAAAAATTAAATATAAAGTTCATGATTACGAATATGAAAAAGTGGATAATATGACCAAGAGAATTATAGGTAGAATTCTTCATAATCCTACCTGGAACTTAAAACGAATTTCTGAAACAGGAACTAATTTTGAAGAGGCAAAAATATATTCCGATGTAATAAGAGAATTATTTAATTTGGATAACAAGGCAGAAAATAAATCCGACAATGATTTTGATAATAATGGAGCAAAATAACTTGGAAAAGAAAACAATAATAATTGGAACTCGTAAAAGTGAATTAGCCCTGTGGCAAGCAAATTTTATTAAAAAGGAAATTGAAAAAAAGTTCAAAACAGTTAAAGTTGAACTAAAAAAAATTAGTACTAAAGGTGATAAAATACTTGACGTGGCGTTGTCAAAAATTGGTGACAAAGGTTTGTTCACAAAGGAAATTGAAAATGAACTACTTGCTAGAACAATTGATATTGCTGTGCATAGCTTAAAAGATCTTCCAACCGTTTTGCCCAAAGGATTAGAGTTAGCTGCGGTAACAAAACGGCATGAGGTTGAAGATGTATTAGTTGCACGTAAGAAAGGGGTAACATTATTTACTTTGCCAGAAGGAGCAACTGTGGCTACTGGTTCGTTGCGCCGAGCAAGCCAAATAAAGCATCTACGTCCCGACATAAATATTGTTGACATAAGGGGCAATGTGCAAACTCGATTACAAAAATTTGCCGATTCAAAATGGGATGGAATGATTTTAGCTCGTGCTGGTTTAGAAAGATTAAAACTTAAAAAACATATTTCTTCAATAATACCAACAGTGCAAATTTTGCCAGCGGTTGGTCAAGGTGCACTCGGAATTGAAGTCTTTTCTAAAAATTTATTTGCTAAAGAAATTGCAACTGGAATTCATGATGCAGAAACATTTAGTATAATTTCTGCTGAAAGAGCTTTCTTGAAAGCACTTGGTGGCGGATGTCAAGTGCCAATTGGTGCTAATGCAGTACTTAAGAGTAATGGACTTTATTTAAGTGGATTTGTAGGCTCGCCAGACGGAACTATTACATTTTCTAAAACTATTAGAGGTAGTAAATCTGATGCTGAATCTATTGGTAAATCTTTAGCAAAAGATATTTCAAAAGCTGGTGGGAAAAAAGTTTTATTGGAAGTATATAAATAGTAATGGAATTAAGGAAAATAAATATTTTGTTTACAGGAATTAGTGGAAAAGATACTGCTCTAAATCCTTTAATTAATTCTGATAAAGTTAGTTTTATTCACTTTCCAACAATAGAAATTGGAAAGTCAAATTTATCAATTGCTGATAAAAACAAGCTTAAATTTGCTGAAAGTTATGACTTTATAATATTTACTTCCACAAATGCGGTTAAATATTTTTTGCTCGATTATGGCAATGATCTAAACAATCTCACACGTAAAACCAAGATTGTGGCAATTGGAAAAAAAACAGCTTCCACGTTAATTGATAAGCAAATAGATGTTGATTTTATTCCACATAATTCATCTTCACAAAACTTGAAAGAAATATTAACTGTAAATTTAGTTAAAAACAAATCTATACTTATTCCTTGTTCTAGATTATCAAAAGATGATTTATCTGTTTCGCTTGAAGCTAAAGGAGCAATGGTTGATTTTATTGTAGTTTACGAAAATAAAATTCCAGAAAATATACCAACTGAATTGATGCAGAAGGTATTAAAATTGGAAATTGATATGTTTATTTTTACAAGTCCATCAACATTTTATAATTTTATTTCCATATTTGAAATAACCGAAAGTCCAAACTACTTTTTTAATAAAATTATTGCTTCAATAGGTCCTGTAACAACTGAAACAATAAAAAAGCACAACTTAAAAGTAAATATTGAACCCAGTGAATATAACTTGAAATCACTGACAGAAGAAATATTAAATTATTATAAATTAAACTGAGTGTAAATTTGGAAAACTTAAAAAACAATTTATTCTTGCGAGCATGCAAGAAAGAAGAAATAGATAGAACTCCTATTTGGATTATGCGGCAAGCCGGAAGATATTTGCCAGAATATAGAGAAGTTAGAGCAAATTCAGATTTTAAGACAATGGTTAAAACTCCAGAACTTGCTACCGAAGTAACCATTCAACCAGTTGATATTATTGGTGTTGATGCAGCAATAATATTTTCAGATATTCTTGTAATTCCAGAAGCTTTAGGAATGAATTATGAAATGGTTGAATCAATAGGCCCAAGTTTTGATTGGACAATTACGCAAGAAAGTGATTTTAACAGATTATCTAAATTAGATTTAGCCGATAAATTAAGTTATGTTTTTGAAGCTCTTAAAATGACAAAAAAAGAATTAGATGGAAGAGTTCCACTTATTGGATTTAGTGGCTCACCATGGACCTTATTAACTTATATGGTTGAAGGAGGTGGATCAAAGAATTTTAGCAAAATCAAAAGTTTAATTTTCAATAATCCTAACTTGGCTCATAAACTTCTTGATTTTATTTCTGAGGCCGTTTCTGAGTATCTATCGCTTAAAATTAAATGCGGAGTAAATGCTGTTCAAATATTTGATACTTGGGGTGGATTGCTTTCACCTGATTTATACAAAGAGTTTTCGTTAAAGTATATTAAAAAAGTAATTAAAAATATTGAAAGAACAGATGAACCAATTATTTGTTATGCAAAAGGAATTCATCATTCATTAATTGAACTTGCTGATTCTGGAACAGATGTTGTTAGTATTGATTGGACCCATGATATTGGTGAAGTTAGAAATCTTATTGGAAATAAAGTTGCACTTCAAGGAAATATGGATCCAACAGTTTTATACGCAAATACTGATACAATAAAAAGAGAAGCTCTTAAAGTCCTTGATTCTTTTGGAAAGGGGAGTGGTCATGTATTTAATCTTGGGCATGGAATTTTACCAGATATTTCTCCAGCAAACGCAAAAGCTCTTGTAGAAATAGTAAAAGAAGAGAGCAAACGCTATCATTAGAAAGGATTATAAATGTTTAATATAGATATTGATTTAATAAAAAAATACGATAAGCCAGGTCCTCGATATACCAGCTATCCAACGGCGCCACATTTTAGTGACAATTTCAGTTATAAGCAGTACTTAGCTGCAATAAAGGAAAACAATAAAGAAGAAAACAATACACCACTTTCACTTTATTTTCATATTCCATTTTGTGATACTTTGTGCTATTTCTGTGGTTGTAACATGATTATAAGCAATAACCGTGGACGTATTGCAAATTATGTTGATTATTTAAAAAAGGAAATAACACTTCTTAAAGAGCAACTTAAAGATAATCGCATTGTAACTCAGTTGCATTGGGGTGGTGGAACACCAACTCATTTGAATCCTAAGGAAATTTCTGATTTGTTGTTATTTATAAATTCAAAATTTACCTTTGATTCAAATATGGAAGCTAGTTGCGAAATAGACCCACGCGAGTTAACTTTTGAGCATCTTAAAGCGTTACGAGATGGTGGATTTAATAGAATTAGTATGGGTGTGCAGGATTTTACACATAAAGTACAAGAAGCCGTTAACAGAATTCAACCAGAGAGCATTACTCGTCAAGCTGTTCTGTGGGTTCGTGAATTAGGTTTCCAAAGTATTAATCTTGATTTAATGTATGGATTACCTCATCAGACTTTAGAAACGTTTAGCGAAACCTTAGAAAAGATAATAGACATTTCTCCTAATAGAATTGCTGTATTCAATTATGCTCATGTACCTTGGATGAAAAAGCACATGGAGCTAATTAAACCAGAAGACCTTCCAACTCCAGATGTTAAATTGCAAATATTAAAATATACAATAGAACGTTTAACCGATGCTGGATATGTTTTTATTGGAATGGATCATTTTGCAAAGCCTGATGATGAGTTGGCAATTGCATTAAATGAAAAAAAATTGCACAGAAATTTTCAAGGATATTCCACTAAATCGGATACCGATCTTTATGCACTTGGTATTACCAGTATTAGTCAGTTTAGTAATATTTATTCACAGAATATTAAAACTGAAAAAGAGTATTTCGAGAAAATTGACAATGGTTTTCTACCTCTTGCTAAAGGTTATTTGATGTCGGATGATGATGTTTTACGCCGTGATGTTATCATGAGCTTAATGTGTGATTTTGAATTGAAGTTTAAAACATTTGAAGATAAGTATGGAATTGTTTTTAAGGAATATTTTTCTAAAGGATTAGAGATTATAAAATATTTTGTGCCAGATAGTTTAGTGGTTATTGAAAATGATTCAATAAAAGTAACAGAAATGGGTAGATTGTTAATCAGAAATATTGCAATGAGCTTTGACGCTTTCCTTGAAGATGATAAAGGAAAAGTTAGATATTCACGAACTGTATAGAAAGACTTAGATAAAATGAAAAAAAAGATTGCGGTTGTTTTATTAAATATGGGTGGACCTGATTCACTAGAAACCATTCAACCATTCCTAAATAATTTGTTTAAAGATCCTGATATTTTTAAAATACCATTTGGACAAAAATTATTTGCCAAAGTTATTTCTAAACTTCGAACTAAAAAAGTGGCTGAGCAGTACAAACAAATTGGCGGAAAGTCACCGCAAAACGAGCACACAGAAACTCAAAGAAAACTCTTAGAAAACTCTTTGAGAAATGCTGGTGTTGACGTGGATGTTTTAGTTGCTATGCGTTACTGGAAACCGTTAACCAATGAAACGGTAAATAAAGTAAATAGTGTCGCTTATGATAAAATTATCTTGCTTCCACTATATCCACATTTTTCGTCTGTTACAACTGGCTCTTCATTTAATGAATGGTGGAGACATTTTAATGGTGACAAAAGTAAAGTAATTCAGATAAACAATTTTCACACAGAACATAAATATCTTGCTTCAATTAACGAAAGAATTGACGAGTGTTTGAAACAATTTCCAGAAGAAACCAAAGACAATATTGAGCTTTTATTTAGTGCACATAGTGTTCCACAAAGCTTAATAGCCAATGGCGATCCATATCAAAAACAAATATTGGAGAGCATTCGTTTAATAATGGAATTAAGAAACAATTCTGAAAAACACCATATAAGCTACCAAAGTAAAGTTGGACCCGTTAAATGGCTTGTGCCATCAACGGAAGAGAGGATTGGTGAACTTGGTAAAAGCGGAATTAAAAATTTACTTGTAATTCCAATTAGTTTTGTTTCAGACCACATTGAAACGCTTTATGAGCTTGGCATTGAATATAGAAAAGTTGCGGAAGAAAATGGAATTATAAATTATAAAGTTATTACTGGGTTGAACAATTCACCTTTGTTTATAGAACAATTGCAAGACCTGGTGTTAAATGAGATAACAAATGAATAAAAAGATAGTAATAATTGGTGCTGGAATAACTGGTTTAGCCACTGCACATTGGCTTAAAAAAGATGGATATAATGTTACAATTCTTGAATCCAATTCTGTAGTGGGTGGTTCTATGGTTACAGAAAAAGAGAACGGTTACTTAATTGATTTTGGACCAAACAGCGGATTAGAAACCTCTCCATTAATCAAAACACTTGTTGATGATTTAGAAATTAAAGATAAATTTATTTATGCTAATAAAGCTGGGAACAAAAGATATATTCTAAGAGACAACATACTTCACGTGCTTCCAATGGGTTTAAAAGATTTTATCAAAACTAAATTATTCTCCACTAAAGCTAAGCTACGACTAGCATTAGAACCTTTCATCGGAAAATCAAAGGATGGTTTTTATCAATCCATTTCTGATTTTGTTACACGCAGATTGGGCAGAGAATTTTTGGATTATGCAATTAACCCTTTTGTAGCTGGAGTATTTGCTGGCGATCCTGATAAACTTAGTGTAAAATCAGCTTTTCCTAAACTATACCGGCTTGAAGAATTATATGGCGGATTGATTAAGGGAACGATTAAAGGTGCTAGAGAACGAAAGAAAAGTGGTGAAAAGTCAAAACAAAACGCCGCAATGTTTTCTTTTAAAGATGGAATGCTTTCTTTACCAAATGCTCTCTATTCAGAATTGCAAAATGATATTATTTTAAACGCTGCCGTAACTTCTGTTATAAAAGATGAAAATATTTATAAGATTACTTTTAATAATAACGGCGTAGAAACTACTCTAAATGCTGATTTAGTAATTTCAACAGCACCTTCATATGTTGCTTCAAATATATTTGGCAAAATGGATTCTGAATTAAGCAACCATCTTAACAATATTTATTATCCGCCTGTATTAGTCCTTTATTTAGGATACGACAAAAAAGTTATTGGGCATCCACTTGATGGATTTGGATTTTTAATTCCATCAAAAGAAAAAAAGAAATTTCTTGGTGCGTTATGGAGTTCAGTAATATTTGATGATAGAGCTCCAGACGGAAAAGCATCTTTCACTTTGTTTGTTGGTGGTGCTCGCTCTCCAGAACTTTTTAGTGATGATAACAAAAAACTTATTGATGAAGTAGTTCAAGAATTTGAAAGTTTGATGAGAATATCTGGCAAGCACGAATTTATGAAATCTAAATTCTGGAATTACGCAATACCTCAATACAACATTGGATACATTGAGCATGCAGATTATTTTGCAAAATTTGAAGAAAGCAATAAGGGAATATTATTAGGTGGAAACTACACTGGTGGTATTTCAGTTGGTGATTGTATTAAAAGCTCTGAAGTACTTTTCAATAAAGCTAAAGAAAGATTATTATAATAAGGAGAATAAAATGGCAGAATATCCAAACGTACGACTCAGAAGATTACGTCACAATCCTATTGTGCGTGATATGGTTAGAGAAACACATTTGCGGAAATCAGATTTAATTTATCCACTCTTCGTTTTACCAGGTAGCGGAATAAAGAATGAAATAAAATCAATGCCTGGTGTTTATCAAATGTCCATTGATGTTCTAATTGAGGAATGTAAAGAAGTAGCCGCTTTGGGAATTCCTGCAATTATTCTTTTTGGAATTCCATCACACAAGGATGAAGTTGGCTCTGAAGCTTATGACGATAATGGAATTATTCAACAAGCTGTACGTGCAATTAAAAAGGAAGTTAGTAACTTACTTGTTATTACTGACGTTTGTCTTTGCGAATATACTTCTCACGGACATTGTGGACTTTTGCACGGCGAAGAAATATTAAACGATGAAACTGTTGAGTTACTTGTAAAAGAAGCAATTTCTCATGCAAAAGCTGGTGCAGATATGATTGCTCCTTCCGACATGATGGATGGAAGAGTTGCTGCAATAAGACAAGGGCTTGATGAAAATGGATTTAGTAAAATTCCAATTATGAGTTATGCTGTTAAGTATTCTTCTGGATATTACGGACCCTTCCGTGATGCGGCTGATTCAGCCCCTGCATTTGGCGATAGGCGGTCGCACCAAATGGATGAAGCAAATAGCGACGAAGCAATTCGTGAAGCTGAATCAGATATTCTGGAAGGTGCCGATATTATAATGGTAAAACCAGCTGGACCTTATATGGATATTATACGCAGAGTAAAAGATGAATTTAATATTCCTATTGCCGCTTACCAAGTAAGTGGTGAATATTCAATAATTAAAGCTGGTGGCAAACTTGGTTGGATTGACGAGCAGCGTGTTATGATGGAATCACTATTAGGAATTAAAAGAGCTGGTGCTGATATAATTCTCACTTACTTTGCAAAAGAAGTAGCAAAATTATTAAAAGATTAAAATGGAAATTAAATGAATTACACAAAAAGTATTGCGTTATTTGAAGAAGCTAAAAAATATATTCCGGGTGGAGTAAACTCTCCAGTTCGTGCTTTTAAATCAGTTGGTGGAACTCCTTTGTTTATTGAGCGTGGTGAAGGTAGTCGTATTTTTGATGCGGATAAAAACGAATACATTGAATACGTTGGAAGTTGGGGACCACATTTATTTGGTCACAATCCTAAATTTATTATTGATGCTTTAAAAAGTGCTCTTGAAAATGGAACTAGCTTTGGTGCGCCTACTGAATTAGAAATTAAAATGGCAAAAATTATTACTGAACTTGTTCCTTCAATTGAAAAAATAAGAATGGTTAATAGTGGAACTGAAGCAACAATGAGCGCAATCCGCGCCGCTCGTGGATTTACTAACCGAAATAAGTTTATAAAATTTGAAGGATGCTATCACGGACATGCAGACTATTTTCTTATTAAAGCTGGCTCTGGTGCTCTTACATTCGGAGTCCCAACAAGTCCTGGTGTTACAGCCGCCAATGCTGCCGATACTCTCGTTGCTGATTATAATTATATAAATTCTGTTAAGACTCTCATTCATGAAAACAAAAATGAAATAGCAGCCATAATAATTGAACCAATTGCAGGAAATATGGGTGTTGTTCCAGCAAGTAAAGAGTTTTTAGCTGAACTTAGAGATATTTGTACAGAGGAAGAAATAGTATTAATTTTTGACGAAGTTATGTCGGGCTTTAGAGTTGCTAAAGGAGGAGCTCAAGAAGTATACGGCATTAAGCCAGATATGACCACATTTGGAAAAATTATTGGTGGCGGACTTCCAGTTGGTGCTTTTGGTGGAAGAAAAGATATTATGGACACACTTGCTCCTGTTGGTCCAGTCTATCAAGCTGGAACATTAAGCGGAAATCCACTTGCAATGAGCGCGGGAATAGCTGCTCTTACACATATCAAAGAAAATAAAAATCTTTATAATATTCTTGAAGAAAAAAGCCAGTATTTAGAAGATGGTATAAAAGAGAATATGAAGAAATTTAATAAATCCTTTGCTATGAACAGAGTTGGCTCAATGAGCTGCCTTTTCTTTACGGATAAAAAGGTTGATAATTTTCCATCAGCGTTAACATCCGATGCGCCGCTATATGGAAAATATTTTCACAAAATGTTGGAAAACGGAGTTTATTTAGCTCCTTCACAATTTGAAGCAATGTTTATTTCCACCGCCCACTCTAAAGAAGATTTAGACAAAACTATTGAAGCAAATTATCTTTCTTTGAGGGAATTGCTATAGTAGGATTTCAAATAATTTACTTTATGGTGAGTGCTATAAAGGGAAAATATTTAGTATATAAATCCTATGCTTATAGGATTTATTTTTATAAGCATAGGATTAATTCCTATGCTTATAAAATTGAGTTTTTATACCTATAGAATTACCAACATCAATTACCGTTTTTATGCCTTTTGGTATTCCATTAATACTAACATTTCTTTAAGCTGCTTACCTGGAGTGAAAACTACTTTTGGATTTTTTATACAAGTTGCATTTACTTCTTGAGCTGTTACTTTACCATCACTGCTAAAGCTTACGCGCAAACTTCCAAGTTCTCCAAGCCTTATTATTTGACCTTCGCTTAGTTGGTCTTTCATTACATCAATAAGGCTATAAAGCACAGCACGTATATCAGCGCCGCTTACAGTACTTATTTTTTCTATTGCTTTGGTAAGACCAATAAGTGTCATTTCGCCACTCATATTTGGTGATGCATAAAACTTTTTAACACCACCGCCTACTACACCTGGTTCTCCCCTTTCAATTACATTAAATTTAACAGCCATCTTTCTTTCCTCCATTTTGTTATTGAGTACTTATGTTTTAGAATTTCTAAAACCATTATTTAATACATTATTGAAATCTATTTCCCATAAAAACATGGAGAGGAGTGAGCCTCTCCATTTATGTGATTTCTAAGTGTCTTTCCACCTCAGCGGTTTTCTTATTTTACTTTAAAAGTAACATTTTCATTGATTTTGAGAAACTACCGCTCTCTATTTTATAGAAATAAATTCCACTTGGTAAATTACTTGCATTAAACTGAACTGAATATTTTCCGCTTGATTGATGCTCATTTACAAGTTCTGCAACTACTTGACCTAGTGTATTATAAACAACTAAATTAACTAATCCATCTTTTGGTATTTGATAACTTATCTGTGTTGTTGGATTAAATGGATTTGGATATGATGATGTTGCAAACCCATTTTCAAGTTCAATATCATCACTTGTCTTAGGTTTACTTCCACCTTCTATACCAGAATAATCGCTTAATTGTGCTTTTGCATATTGTGCTAGAATATGATCTCCACCATTTTTGTATAATTCTATAAAAACTTTTTCAGAAAGATCTACTTCATTTAGATAGTATTTCTGAATTGTTCCTTTTTCATATAACAACTCATATTTTAGGTCTTCTGATAAATCTTGATAAGCTGATATTTCGTCAATTAAATTTATTGCTTGGCTATAGCTGCCTTTCTTTACTAGACTAGGAATAAGAAATCTTTTCATTTCGCTTGGAACTTTTTTATTAGATATTAAATTTGTAACATAATCAGCAAAAACAGTCTCTTCATCTAGCATTCTGTTACAAACTGATAATTTACTAAGTGCTTCTTTTATTTCGTTTTTCGAAATATTAGTTCCTAAAATGCTCTTATATTGTCCAATTACTCCTTTAATTTTGTTTTTACTGTTTTCTGTTAACTTACTTGCTTTACTAATTTCTTCATCCATTAGTAATGCTCTAAATGCTGAGTTTGCCTTACCTATGTCGGTAAACTTTTCTACTGCATTTTTAGCAAGTTGTGAATCATCTCGTCTTTCTGCTTTACTTCCACAAGGGGCATACATATATCCAAAAGTACAATTTCCATA
>PCUD01000007.1 GCA_002786785.1 Ignavibacteriales bacterium CG18_big_fil_WC_8_21_14_2_50_31_20
CAATAACGTTATGCCAAGTTGTTAAATTTTGCCACTCACCATTTTTGTCTTTATGTGAATGAGTTGTTGCCAAACCAAAAGCTGTTTTTTTGTTTCCATTCTCTTCAATTGTTTCAGCGTCATTACCTAAATTACCGATTAAAGTTGCTTGATTTAGTGAAAATGCCATTTTAAACCTCCAATAATTTTATTAAATATTACTCCCTAAAATTAAGGACAAAAGTCATGTTTCAGACTTTGGCAACGTTTTGGCAATTTATCATAAACTTAAATTGTTTTCTCAAAGAAAGAGAAATGGTTCAAACTTAACTAATACCAGACATTCTATTATTAACTCTAAATATGCAATCCCTAATTTGAATTTGTGTAAAATAAAAAAACATATTAATACTCTATTAAAATGGAGATAGTTTTTGTAATTACTCATTAAACATTATTCAACAAATCAATTAGTCGTCCAACAAAAACATTTCCTTTCTATCTTTTTTATAATTCAAAGCATAAAAATATATGAGCTCACAATTTCCCATTATTGGAGCAAGTAGTTCTTTAATAAGTTGCTTTCTAAATCTGAAATTACCCTTAAATGCATCTTCTGAAATATTTGGTTTATTGCGACGCATACTAAAATCATCTTGATGGTCTGTAAACACCATATAAGTTTTACTAATTTTACCTTCTTTTTCCAGTTTGGATAATCTTTTACATTGGTCGTACATTTCAATTATTTTATCAAAAAAGTCTGAAGTTATAAAATCCCGACCATTTAGCTTTGGATATTTAGATAATTGCGATTTAATCTTTTTATCGGCTTCAAATTTTGCAAAAAACTCTTTGGATTGTTTAATAAAATCATTTTTAATGTTTTTATCACTAGTCATTCCATTATTAAGCTCTGGTGGAATTGCTCCTTCATAATGTGCTTTAAGTTCAATTGCATATTCCAATTTATCATTATTGTAAAGACCTAAATCTAATCGACCTCTGGTAGCATCAAAAATACCACTAACTTCGCTGTGGCAAGACCAATTTGTAGGCATAACTTTTTGGAACTGATACATAACCTCACTTGCCCATTGTATTTCTTTTGCCCAAACATAGTCTTGCATTATTTGCTCTGTTGTGGATTTTAGTATTTGTGTAACTTTTTCTTCTGAGAATGGCTGATTGGAATTTCCTTTTTCTGAAACTTCCAAATTTTCTATTAAATTTATTGAATAATTGAATTTTTCGTTTGTGGCTTTCCAAATCACTTTTCTGTTTAACGGATCAAAACCAATGGCTATATAAATTGACTCAGGGTTGCGAACCTCTGCTGTTCTTTTTAGTTTTAAGAAATCTTCATCAACGATTCCTTCGTCTAACCCTTCTTTCATTTTTAACTCAATTAAAAAGACACGAGATTGCTTTTTATTAGTCTTATCCAAAAGCATAATATCAACATAATAAGCACGATTTTTTTCAGCTTCAATAAGATTGTGAATTTCTTTATTTAATGGCTTTTTGTTTTTATCTAACTCAAGCTTAATATGCCCAACTTTATCTATTATGACATCAAAATACTCATCAATAAGTACATGGCTTTTTGAATATTTATTTGGAGTAATCCAAAGGATATTTTTACCATCGTATTTTGCAGCTCTCCCTTCCAAAATTAGATCGTACTTTTCAAATACTTTTTCACCCAAAGCATCACGAAACATACAATATAAATGGCTTTCCCAATCAGCTTCATTTGTAATTTTATCATTGTGAAATGAATTAACTGCTTTTGTGAAAACTTCTTTTATTATCTCAAATGCTTTTTGCTGTTCCATGACTTTAGCCTTTTAATTTACTTAATTATTAATTTTACTTATTCAAATATAATAATACTTACTAGCTTTAATATTTTGGCAACGTTGTGGCAATAATAAAGCTAAATCAAAGAAACTTGTATATCAAATTGCTTTACCACATAATTATCATTGTCAACTGCATCAAGTGAATGTCCCAAAACAACTTGAAACTTATCTGTGATTATCTTTCTATCACTAATATCTCTTTTATCCTTTTTAAAATTTATAAACAAATTTACCAACTCATATTTATTGCCAAGTTTTTTAATTTCTTCGTCTATATTCTTGTTGTCGTCTAAATTTACAAATGCATTAGTTGATTTAATATGGTGTGTATTTCTAGCTACATCAGACATTGTAGTAATCTCAACAGGCATTTTTTTATTAGTATTACTAATTACCGTGATTATTTTTTCTAAGTTACGCAGAGCTCTTTCACTTTGTAAATAACCATCGTGAATTTCAATCTGTTTAGCGCTTTTAATAAACTTGCTTAACCAACTTACTAAATCATAATTGGTTCCTTTTTTCTTTTCTATTTTATCATTATCACTAAGAATTTGTGAGCTGTCATCTGGCTTAAGATAATTACTAGGTGAAGCGAATTCATAATCTATTTCAGGTTTTGTAATACTAAATTTCAATTTGGTCGGTAAATCAGTCAAAATAATATTCCAATCAGTATTATTTTTCACAAGAATCATCTCTGTTTCTAAATTAGAAAGTTTCTTTTCATTTCGTTTTATAACATCAACGTTTTCAATCTTTTTCCCTTTACCCATAGGAATACCTTTTATAAATTCCTCTAACAATTGTTTTAAAATCGAGTTGTTTATTTTGTCTTTTACACAATCATATTCTTCAAGAATACAATTGTTTTTATCATATAGAATAGTTTCTGTTTCCAATGCAGAGAAAAAATCTAATTGTGTTCTTTTATCTTCACTACTTAATTGAATAAAAACTAATGGGCTTACGGCTAATGTTTGAAACATTAATCTCTCTGTGCTTTTAATAATTGTTTTGTTAATGAATAGCTCTCATCAAAAAATCCATCTGGCCAAGGTTCTTTAAAAAAACCATTTTCTTCCATTTCCATTTTCTTTACACGGGTTTTTCCGCTTTTGTTATCAAAATAGTTGATATTTACATCTTTATCTGTAATTTCACCTTTTGCAAACATTATTTGTAGTTTTCTAATTATATGTTCACTATGAGTTTCTATTAACAAATTTCCATTTTTAACTATGAATTCAGTTAGTTGTGTTTGTAACTTTGGGTGAAGATGTAGCTCTGGCTGCTCAATTGAGAATCTTTCAGAACTATCTTCTGACCAATAATACGGTTTTCGCATAATGGTTTTTGCAATTATTGGAAACATTTGGATCAAACCACTTGGAGCATCTCCTAAATCTATTAAAGATTTATTGTTTAATTCTAATTTTAGTTTCCCTTTATTATCATCAATATCAAAATGAATAGCTTTCTCAAGTTTGGTATCATTAATGAACTCATTAATGGGATCATAAATAGATTCATCTTTTTGTGAGAGCTGGTTTAATAATGAATAATATTCTTCTTCACCGAATTTTTCATTTATAAGATTATAACTAAATTTTGGAGTTTCCCTAACTGGGCCAAAATGAAAAGAATTATCAAGAAACTTTGAAATAGTGGAATATATTGCTGCACTCAATTGAACATGCAACAAAATAGACAGAATAAATAATTGCTTTTTCTCCACATCCGTCAGCTGTTGCCAAGCAGGTTTAGAAGTCAGTTCATTATTAATAAAAAATGGCAACAATTCAAAGATAGATTTTTGTAATGCCGTTTTATTATTCTCGCCATAATATGACATTTTATTTAATTGCAAAGGTTCATCTGAAACAAACTCTAAAATTTTATTATACAAGTACTCTTTTAACAAATTCCTTTTTTTATTTTTCAGTTTTTTATCTATTAGATATTTAAAATATGGTTTATTGCTGCCGTTAAGAGTAATTGTTATTTTGTAACTATCATATAATAATTCAATTTTTTTGTGTATTTCATGATTCTTAAATACTACATTTAATTTAAATTTTAGATTGCTTTTATATTGGTTAAGCAATTTAGAGAAAAAATATGAATCATCTAAATCTGTTAAATGCCCATAATTAGAATAAAATTCATCGTCTTCTTCCTTACGAGTTAATATATTTCTGATATAAATGTAATCTTCGACACAATTTAGAAATTCACTAAATGAGCTTTCTGTGATAAAAATAGGTACATCTAAGTAACTTACTTCATTAACTGTAAGCTTTTGTTTAAATACTTCCCAACTAATTTTTTCGTTCTTTTTCATCCCGTACGACCTCCACCACCTCCAAAAGTTTCAATATAATCTAAGGCATTAAATTCATCTTCGAAATTAAATTCAAATTCAATTTCCTTTGAAATATCACCATCTGAAACAATGTTCTCAAATGACCTTAAATCAATCTTTGAATCTGGGAAGTTGTAAATAATACCTTCGTTATTAGAATTTAAGTTCTTAGAAAGAAAAATAAGAGATTTAATAAAAGTGCTTTTACCTGCACCATTTGGCCCAAGTAGAAACATGGTTGGTCTCATATCTACTTTTACACTCTTTAGTGTTCTAAAGTTTTTTATTTTAAGTTCCGCTTTCATTTAACTATCTCTTTTTATTGTTTAAACAAATATAAGGAATATTGATATATCTATACTTTCCGCAACGTTTCCGCAACGCTCATTTATTAACCAAACTAAATTTTTCTTTATCTGCTTTAATTCCATAAAATTTAGCACCTCTGCCACCATCAATTGAAATTGTAAAATAATCAGATAAAGTATCGTTATTGAGTGTTTCTCTAATTTTCTTATTAGCTTTTGAAATATTTCCTCTAAAAGTTTGAATGCCTAATTCTTCCTTTTTCTTTATCATGTTTTTAAGTTCTATTCTGTTAGTATCCAAAAACTCAAAACTTTCTTCGTGATATTTATATATTTTTTCCATAAAATCTAACGAAACCACAAAACCGGAAAATCTTTCATCTCCCTTTCCAGAAATAACTCTTTCAGCAAAATATCGGTAATAACAAAATTCAATAGGGGAAAGTTTTATCACGTTTTCACCAATTGACAATTCACCTCTGCCTATATTAATTGTTGCAGTTGGGACTAAGTCTTTTTTCAAGTTT
>PCUD01000118.1 GCA_002786785.1 Ignavibacteriales bacterium CG18_big_fil_WC_8_21_14_2_50_31_20
TTTTCAGGAATATAGAATAAATCATTTTGATCAAATCCATCATTATTAACATCACCATAGGCAATAAATGAGAATGGATTTCCTGACTGTCCATTGTAATACAATGAAAAAGTTGTAGGTGCATTTGTGAAAAATTCAACAGCATAAGATAAAGAAGCCATAATTCTATTTTTAATTTCAAAATTAGAAGTTGCTAATTCAGGATTATTAGGATCATTGGATATAGGATTATATCTCATTTGAGATTTTGCCTGAGAAGAAGTTACGCTATTTAGATCTTCTGCTCTTCCTAAAGTATATGCAATGTTACCAGACAGTCCTCTTTCAACTTGTCGTTGAAGTTGGAAAGTTAAACTATATTGATATCCTTCATTCGTATTATTTAATTCTAATACGTTAGTGAAATTATTATTTCCACTATTTAGACCGCCGTAAATAGTTCTACCATCACTAGCAAGTGTTCCAGTTGCAGCCTTTAGATTTACTTCTTTGTATAACAAATCATTAACCGATTTTGAATATAAAAGTTCAGCAGTTCCTACAATGCCATATGGTAATTGTCTATCAACTCCGATATTAAATCTTAAAAGTTGAGGGAATTTAAAGTCTTTATTAACTAGATCTACTTCTGATCTTAAACTAGGAGCGCCTGTACCAGCGGCACCAACACCAGGTTGATTATATGGATCTGCATGGAAACCAACATTTCCACCCTTTGCTTGTGTTATTTCAGCATAAAGTGTACCAGTGTTACCATAGTTATTGCTCATCCAAACATAAGGAATGCTACCTGTGAAGATACCAACACCGCCGCGAACTTGAGTTGTTCTATCATTAGAAACATCCCAATTAAATCCAATTCTTGGTGAAAATAGCATATTACCAGTTGGAACGTTTGTAGTAGAATAACCTGGGAAATAATGCGACAATGAGTCATTGTTTTCAGGTGTATCAGGAAGTAGAGGTATGTCAATTCTTATGCCTCCCGTTATCTTTAAATTTGAAAGAACTGACCATTCATCTTGCAAATAAAAGCCTAATTGGTTTGCACTAAATTCTGCAGCTTGATTTGGATCTGATGTTCTAGAAAAAGATCTATTATATGAGCCAACAATATTATTTTCTAAATCAGATACACTGTTAAATACATAATTACCAAAGAATGCACGAACAAAAAGGTTTCTAAAAGAGAAAAACTCATTATGTGTTCCTAATGTAATTGTATGATCACCAATTAGATAAGTAAAGTTATCAGTAAATTCAAGAACATTTTGATCTAATTCATTAGCTGAAGAATATTGATCAGGTCCAGCATAAAATCTTATAGCATCATTGATTTGAACTTGTGGTAAATCACTATTAATACCAGCACGTCTATCACGAATTGAAGTATATCCAATAATTAATTCGTTTGACATATTGTTATCAATTGTAGAATGTAATTGTAATACTGTTGAATTAGTTACACTATGTATTCGATAATTAAAAGAGTTAAAAGCTAAAAAATTACTTACATTTCTGCTATTTAAAAGATCATCACTTGCATCAACGTAATTATTACGCAAAGTTAATTTATGGTTTTTTGAAAGGTTATAATCCAAACGCGCAAACAACTTTGTACTAGGGCGTTCGGCATCCATAGGACCAAAACCACCTGCATCAAAACCATATCCTTTTAGAGTATTTTGCACAGAAGTAGCAAGTGCTGTATTAGCAGCAACATCACCAGTTTGTAATGACATGTTAGTTACTGGTTGTGTTCTACTATCCATTTCTCCACTAACAAAAAAGAATAATTCATCCTTCATTATTGGACCACCAACTGTGAAGCCAGTTTGATATTCCTTAAAATCTGGATATTCTTTATTATCTGCTAAGAAACCACCCTTACCAATTAAACTTTGGTTTCTTCCATATCCAAAAAAAGTAGCATGGTATTGGTTTGTTCCACTTTTTGTAATAGCATTTATTCCACCACCAGTAAAACCACTATATCTAACATCATATGGTGCAACCACAACTTGAAATTGATCAATTGCATCCAAACTAATTGGGGTAGTTCCCACTTGACCACCAGGTGTACCTGAAGAACCTAGACCAAATAAATCATTGTATTGAGCTCCGTCAATTTGAATATTATTGTATCGGTTGCTTCTGCCTGCTGCTGAAGAACTAGTACCTGAAAACTGAGGAGATAGTTTTGAAAAATCTTGAAATTGACGACTAATAGTTGGAAGTACTTTTATATCTTTTGCTGTAACACTTTGAGACGCACCAGTTCTTCCTTCACTAAGAATGGCATTTCTTTCTGCAGTAACAGTAACATCTGATAATTCAACAGCACTAGTTGAAAGCACAAAATTGATTTTCATGTTTTGACTCAACTGTAAATACACATCATCTTTTGTTTGTGGAGTGTATCCAACAAAAGAGACAGTAATTTTATATGGGCCGCCAGTACGAAGAGATGTAAGGTCGTATCGACCGTCAGCTCTGGAAGAAACACCATATTCTGTACCTGAAGGTACATGTACTGCTATAATATTCGCAAATGGTAAATTTTCTCCTTTATCATCAGAGATAATACCATTAATAGCAGCTGAAGTTAAACCTTGTGCGAAAAGTGCTGAAGAAAACAGCATAATTAGCACTAATGTTTTGTAAATCTTCATCATAAAATTTCCTTATGATTTGTTTGTAAATAAGTTAATTAGGTAATTAAATTGTAGTAGTAATAATAGTTATAAAAAAATATCAAGGGCAAATATTTTTGTATTATTAACAATAAATTAACACTCAATACATTCTCCAAAATTATTACACTTTTGTTTGTGATAAATTGATTGTAGTCAAAAAATAACTACTTTGAACAAGAAATGCTATACATTATCTTAATTTTTTTTCTTTTCTTTATTAAAGAAAAAGTATTTTAAAAGGTGATTATTTTAAAATAATTAAGTGGAATAATGGAAGAGATAAAAAACAAACTGAAAAGTATAAAATTAGTAATTACAGATGTTGATGGAGTTCTGACTGATGGTGGACTTTACTATACTATAGATGGATTAGTAATGAAAAAATTTAATGTTAAAGATGGAATTGCAACAAGAAGATTAAAAGAATTCGGATTTGAATGTGGAATTATCTCAACTGATGGTCCAGATTTAATTGAGGCGAGAAATAAAAGACTAAAGATGGATTTTGTAATAACAAGTTCATGGAATAAATTAGAAAGATTAAATGAAATTTGCAAAGAGAAGAATTTAACTTTGGAAAATGTTGCATATCTGGGTGATGATGTAAATGATCTGGAAATTATTAGTGCTGTTGGTTTTTCGGCTTCACCAAAAGACGCAGTAGATTCTGTTCTTAAGTCTGTTGATTATATTTGTAAACGGAATGGAGGCGATGGTGTTTTTCGCGAATTTGCTGAATTGATTATTTCAGAAAACGTATGATAAAATAATAAAAGGATTTTTATGAATAGTCTGAAATTTTTTAGTGCCTTGAGCCTTTTGCTAATTAATTCAATAATAGGTCAAACGTTTTCTGGCAACGTAAAAGATTTTAGTACTTCCCAAAATCTTGAAAATGTCTTAATTGAAATAACAGATAAAAACACTTACGAAAAAGATACAATTTATTCTGACTATTATGGAAACTGGAGCTATACCTTAACTTCTATCGAAAACGGACAAATACCTAATTCATTTTACGTTGACCAAAATTATCCAAATCCTTTTGGAAGCATCCAAAGTAAACCTTCGGGAAATACTTCAACCAATATTATTTTTAATATTCATAAATCGGAAAAAGTTAATGTTATAATTCACGATATTCTTGGCAGAGTAGTAGATAAAAATGAGTATTTCCTTCAAAACGGAAGTTATAAAATTAATTATGGAGGAAAAGGTTCTGCTGGAATTTATTTCTATACAATTAGTACATCCCACAATTCCATTACAAAAAAAATGATTCAACTAAATGGAACAAGTGGAAATGGAATTACAGGATTGCATTCAATTAATTTCAAAAGTGTTTCAACACTACCCAAGCCTTATGAAAAAAATATTAGTATCATATTTTCTAAATATGCTTATGTTAGTGATACTTTACACACTATAATTAATGGAGGGGAAAATTTAACAACTTCGCTCGAATCACTCCACTCCAATGCTTTACTTGTTGACTTACATAACGATATTTTAGAACGTATTTTTATGGAGGACCCAAGTTATAATATTGGTATCTACAATTATAAATTTGAAACTGATATTCCTAGACTAAAAATTGGTGGAGTAGATTTGCAATTTTTTGCGGCGTGGGTTAGTCCAACTGCGTATGTTGGAAAATATTACCAAACAACTGTTGATTTAATTGAAAGATTAAAATACGAAGCAATGATTAATTCTGATAACTTAGTAGTAACCAACAATTCTGAATCATCATTAAATGTAATTAATGAAAAGAAAATAGCAGCAGTTATTGGAGTTGAAGGCGGTCATTCAATTGAGGGAAGTATTGAAAAACTTACTCAACTTTATAATTTGGGCATGCGTTACTTAACAATTACTTGGAACAACAGTACAGAATGGGCAATTTCTTCGTCAGATTCAAGGACTGCAACTGTTGGACTAAGTGATTTTGGAAAGGAAGTAATTCGCAAAATGGATTCGTTAGGTGTTATTATTGATGTATCGCATGTTGGAATTAAGACTATCTCCGATATTCTGGAAATTACACATAACCCAATAATAGCAACACATTCTGGAGTTAGAGCTATTAAAAACAGTTCTCGTAATTTATATGACAGTCAAATAAAAGCAATTGCAAATAGCGGTGGTGTCATTGGAATAGTGTTTTATCCTTCATTTATTGGTGATTCTAATAATGATGGTGATTCTGACATTGATGATGTTGTTGCTCACATAGATTATATTGTAAATTTAGTTGGAATTGATTTTGTGGCAATCGGATCTGATTTTGATG
>PCUD01000033.1 GCA_002786785.1 Ignavibacteriales bacterium CG18_big_fil_WC_8_21_14_2_50_31_20
AATAGTTGAAAAAGCCGAAAGCCGGCTTAACGGAATGCAGGTGATTGATGGGAAACAGGAAACCCCGGTAAATTACGGGAATTCCAAAGTTCCGCTAACGGTTGTACAAATGGCTGCCCAGATTGCCGTTGTTGAGTCCAAAAGATCGGATTATAACAAGGCGTTAAAAGCTGCCGATGAACAAAGCAACATTATGGATGCGGAAGAAAAGAAGCTTAATGATATGTGTACTATTGTATTGGCTGCGGCTGTTAGTGAATTTGGAGATGACTCCGACGAATACGAACAGCTTGGCGGTACAAGAAAATCGGACAGAAAGAAGCCGGTAAGAAAACCAAAAGCTTAACGGTTTATTCTGTTTGTGATGAACGTTTCTCTTTGAGGATGATAGACGGGCGAGAGCTTGTTTATCATCCTTGGGAGAATGAGAATGCAAATAATTATACTTTTCCGCCGGGTGTTATTGGAGAAAATAGTGGCGGAATAATTTATTTACAAATAGTTAATACAATGAGATATAAGATGAAAGATGAAATGTGTCCTCGTTGTGAGGAATATAAAAAAGAAGGTCACAACTATTGTAGGCTGTGCGGGTATCATTTAACAAAAGGATATGCGCAATATGCTAAACTCGCTACAGCCTATTTTTCTGATGAAAAGTATTGTGGATATTGTGGGGGCATTAAGAATAATTGCAACTGCATTAAAAAAATTAAAAAATTGTAAGTTTCTACTCTTTAAGATAGGAGGTTATAAAGAGTATTTTATAAAATATTGGAATTTGTTTTTATGTCTGTATATGGTGTAGCTTAAAAACAGTATTTTGGCAACTATCATAAAAAGGTGATAAAATGAAAAGAAAATTTTTATTTATTGTTTTAATTTTTGCAATGCTTTCAGTCAGTGGTTGTTTTAGTAATATAATAGAAAACCAATTGAATCTTTGGATTGGGAAGACAGAGGCTCAATTAATTCATTCATGGGGCGCTCCTGCTAGAGATTATCCTGATGGTAAAGGAGGAAAAATTTTTATTTATAATCAAAGATCTTCTGATGGTTCAATAAGAGTAACCCAAATGTATATTGATAAAGAAAGTAAAATTTATTACTGGCAAGTTGGTTGGGAATGATATGCAACTGAAAAATATTATGTGAAATAATTATTATGACAAATACTAATTCACCTCAATCTTTTTTAATACACGATTCAAAAACTTTACCAGAAGAATTCATAAAAGAATTTGAAAAATTATTATCAACCTCTCTACCTGTAAAGCGCATTGATGTATCAAAGAGAATTAATCACTCACCATTATCTCTTAACTGGTTGGAAATTGCTTTGATTTTTGCTTCAGCAACTTTCGCTAAAAGTTTTCTTAATGAATTCGGCAAAGATGTTTATGGATTAATTAAGAGAAAAATTATTGAACGATTAAACAGAAACGAAACAAAAAAAAATAAAAGTGGATTCAAAGAAATGAGGATTACCATTTCAATAAACGCAACTGATGTTTTTGTTCAAGGAAGGGTTATTAGTGCTGATTATTATTCAATAATAGATGCCATAAAGGTTTCTAAACAAATGGTATCTGATGCTATTATGAAGAAAAAACTATTAAATAAAAAGATTAAATTTAATGAAGTCGAAGGCCTAGCAAAACAAACACCTGTATTTGAACCGGGAATTTGGTTTGATTATGAATATGATTTACAAAAAAAAGAATGGATACTTAAAAGAATTACTAATTATAAACCGGATTCAAAATCTGGTCAATTCTATGCTTCTGAGGGCGAGCAAGATAGAGTTGTGATGTAAAAATATTTATAATAAATAAAAAGTAGTCGCGGTTAATTGGCATTACTGTTCTGGGCTGCCGGTTAGCGGCAACTTCATTATGTATCAATTATAAAAAGGAGATGAGATGAAAAAAAAGTTTTTATTTATTACTTTAACCTTAGCAATTCTTACTTCAAGTGGTTGCTATACTGTTAACACATTAAAAGACCAGTTGCAAAATTGGATGGGACGCACAGAAACTGAACTAATTCATTCTTGGGGTGCGCCAAGTAGAGACTATCCAGACGGGAAAGGAGGAAAAATCCTAATATATAATGAAAAGGATTATGACGGTTCGACAAGGATAATACAAATGTATATCAACAAAGAAAGTAAGATTTATTATTTTCAAGTCCGTTGGGAGTGATATTATGATTGTATTATCAAAAGTTCAATTGGGTTTTATAAAAGATATTAAGAATAATGAAGTAACTGATGCCGCATCATTTATTCATAAATATTGTCGTATAAAAGAAATTGTTTTGAGAAATGATGAACATTTTCTTAACTATACCTTTTCAAGAGGAGAAACAGCCTTTGTTCTTGTAGAAAACAAATTAGCAGCAGACTTGATTTTTGAGTTTATAGATTTGTGTTTGAAACTTGAAAAAGAAAAACTAATAGTTGCAGCATCAAACGCACCGAATAAAATTTTTCCGTTATTTGAAGAAAAAAAACCTTTAGGTGAGCATTCACCAGCAAAAGTATATTTCCCCGATGAATCTGTTTTGCCAATAATTCATTTATTTAATAAAAAAATTTATCCAACTTCCGAAATCTTAAAACTGAAGAAAAAAGTTTATAGAAATAGAAATGATAAATATTATAACCGTTCTCTTATAGTTGCTTGGGCAGGTTTTATTTTGGCATTTATAGTTGGGCTCGCAAACATTTTTAATTTATTTAATACAAAAAAAATTGAACTGAAAAATAAAATCAATAAAGGAGATACTATTTCTGTAAAAATTATCCCGAATGATTCAACTTCATTATATACTTTAATTGAAAAGGCACAGAATGAATCTAAGATTAATAAAGCTAATAATCATAATAGAACTAATATCAAATAATTATACGTTTTCTCAAGTGGAATTAAAACCGGAAGATATTTATGAGCAAGCTTCTAAATCAGTAGTAGTTGTTTTAGCATATGATTTTCAAAACAACCTTAAATCACAAGGAAGTGGAGTTGTTATTGACAACAAAGGATACATTGCAACTAATTATCACGTCTTTGCGGAATGTAAAAGGTTAGAAATAAAACATAATAATGACATTATAAGTGATACTGATATTATAGGTGCAGATATTGAAAAAGATATTCTCATAGTAAAGATTAAGGAAAATCTTTTTCCTGCTATTAAAAAAGCAAATTTTCAGAAAATAAAAGTTGGACAAAGAATTTATGCAATTGGTTCTCCTTTGGGTTTTGAAAATTCAATATCAGAAGGGATAATTGGTGGTCTAAGAAATATTCTGGAATTGAATCGTAATTATATTCAGATAACAACAAGCATTTCCCCGGGCAGTAGTGGTGGCGCAGTTGTTAATGCTCAAGGTGAATTAATCGGAATAAGCACAATGACTTATAAAGAAGGACAAAACATTAATTTCGCTATTCCGATAACAGATATTGATAAAGTTGAATTAGTAAAACCAAATAACAAAAAATACTTAGAAGCACTCTCAAATTTTTATAAAGGTTATAATTCTTTTCTATCAAACGATTATAATAATGCCTTGATACATTTTGAAAAATGTTTGAGTTTAAAGCCCTTCCCAAATGTGTATAATAATTTAGGTTGCATCTATGATGCACTTAATGATTTTGATAATGCTATAATTAATTTCAATTTAGCTATCCAATTAGACCCAAAATACGCCGATGCATATTATAATTTAGCACATACATACGAAAATATGGGGAAATATAATGAGGCGATAAGTTATTATGAAAAAACTATACAAATTGAACCAACTTATGCAAGTGCCCTTTACAATATTGGGTATCACTACGATTTACAAAAGGAATCTGCTTTAGCTGAAATATATTACAATAAGACTCTTGAAATAAAAAATGATCATGTAAAAGCCATAGGTGGTCTTGCAGGGATTTGCGCCCAACAAGGGAATTTTAGAGAATCAATACAATTATATGAAAAGGCTATAAAAATTAATCCTTTAATTCCAGAGTTATATTACAACGTATCTACAGTGTATGTATTTGTTAAAGAATTTGATAATGCTATAAAGTCATTAAAGAGCGTAATAGAATTAAAACCAAATTATATTGCAGCATATTTAAAAATAAGCGGGATATATATAAAAATTGGTGATTATCCTTCTGCTATTAATTACACAAGAATAGCAGCGAGATTAGGCAGCAAAGATGCTCAGGAAATTCTTACACAATTAAATGAAACTTGGTAATAAAATTGTAAGAGGTCATAATGTTATTTTCAAGCGGGATATATTTTTATCAACTTAGAGCTGGTGAGTTTATCCAAACAAAAAAGATGTTGTTGTTAAGATAGAAATGTTATTGACAGCAAACATATCACTCTCATGCAAACAGAATTAGAACACATATTAATAAGCACATACAAAGATGGGATGATTGCCTATATGGAGACTCATCCCGCAGCTTATGAGGAAGCTGTCCAATTAGCTATATCGGACAAGCAGCCATTTGCATGGCGGGCAGCCTGGTTATTATGGAGCTGCTTGGAAGAGAATGACCGGCGGGTGCAGAAACATGTAAAAGAAATAGTTAAGTCTGTTAAATCAAAAAACGATGGTCATCAATGGGAATTGCTTAAAATACTTTTGCTAATGGAGATAGATAAAAAGTATGAAGGAATTTTATTTAATCTTTGTCTGGATGTTTGGGAAGATATAAATAAAGCACCCTCGGTAAGAATGACAGCATTTAAGTTCATCCTAAAGCTTGTAAAAAAACATCCAGAATTATCCAAAGAGATAACCTTTCTTTTACAAGAGAGATATTTAGAAACTTTTTCACCCGGCGTGAAGAAATCTATTTCAAAGATGATGAAGGGAGTTACTTCTATGGAGGAAGTATGTTTGGAAACAGTAAAAAGTTTATAAATCCTCTACGAGGATTACAGTTTTGGGAGTTTTGGTTTTTACAATAATACGACCTCTACGAGGT
>PCUD01000141.1 GCA_002786785.1 Ignavibacteriales bacterium CG18_big_fil_WC_8_21_14_2_50_31_20
TGCTAATTTAACTATTCTTGCATTATTTTTCAAGTACAATATGGACTTAACTCATTATTATCAAACAACTTATGCTGTTTTTAAGGGGCGACTAATTACTCGTTTGATCCAGAAATTAATAGAGTTAAAAAAGCTAAATTTTCACAATTTGGCTTAAGTGGATTATTGGATAAATATGACATTATAATTAAATAAAAATATTTAGAAGAAATAATATAATTAGAAAAGCCGCAATAAAAACAGCAAATTTATTGCGGCTAAATTATTTTATGCTGATATTTTCTCGCTTTCAATATAAACTGGTTCTTCACCAGTTTCTACGGTGTTTTTTGTTATTAAACATTTTTCGATGTTTCTTTTTGAAGGCAAGTCGTACATTATATCAAGCAAAGTAGTTTCAACAATTGATCGCAATGCGCGCGCACCGGTATTTCTTTCCATTGCTTTTTTAACAATAAGTTTCAAAGCTTCTTTTTCAAACTCTAATTCAACACCTTCCATAATAAACAATTTTTTAAATTGCTTAACAATTGCATTTTTAGGCTCTGTTAAAATACGCAACATTGCACTTTCGTCAAGTGGTTTAAGAGCTGCAATCATGGGCAACCGTCCAACTAATTCTGGAATTAAACCAAATTTAACCATATCGTCTGGTTGAACTTGCTGCAAAATTTCATCTTCGGAAAAATGATGTTTAACAATTGAGTCATCTGCATTAAATCCCATAACACTTTGATTTAAACGTGAAGAGATAATAGGATTTAAGCCATCAAAAGCTCCACCAACTACAAATAAAATATTTTTTGTGTTAACATTAATTAAATTTTGTTCAGGATGTTTTCTGCCACCTTTTGGAGGAACGCCAGCAACAGTTCCTTCAATAATTTTTAGAAGAGCTTGCTGAACTCCTTCGCCCGAAACATCGCGAGTAATTGATGTTGATTCACTTTTGCGTGCAATTTTATCAATTTCATCAATATAAACAATTCCTTTTTGAGCTTTTTCAAGATTATAATCAGCAGCTTGAAGCAAACGTACAAGCACAGTTTCAACATCGTCACCAACATAACCAGCTTCTGTAAGCGTTGTTGCATCGGCAATTGCAAAAGGAACATCTAGTATTTTAGCTAAAGTTTGTGCAATTAATGTTTTTCCAACACCAGTAGGACCCGCTAACAAAATGTTGCTTTTTTCAATTTCAACATCGTCCAAATCAAAAAAAGATGAACTTGCATTTATTCTTTTGTAATGATTATAAACAGCCACGGAAAGCACTTTTTTAGCTTGGTCTTGCCCTATTATGTGTTCATTTAATTTTCCGTGAATTATATCTGGAGTTAGAATAACATTCTCGCTTTTTTCATTTTTGTAAGCAGCAATATTTTCCTTTAAAATATCAACACTTGATTTTATGCAGTTATTACAAATGTAAACATCAGGTCCAGCAACCATACTGGTAACTTCACTTCCATCCCTTCCACAAAATGAACATTTAACTTTTTCATATTCTTTATTGTTTTTCATCTTTCTTCACTTATTTTATTATTCAAATCTTTTAAGCTTTTTTGCGCTTCTTCAAGGTATAATGAGTTTGGAAATAATTCAAGGAATTTCTCATATATGGATATTGCTGATTTGTAATCAACAATTCCAAATTCATAAACTTGTGCAAGTAAATAAAAACTTCTATCTGCAAAAATATTCAATTCTTTGCTCTCAGACAATTCCTTTAAAACTTCAATAGCAATTGGATACTTATTTTGAGCAATTAATATTTCGGCATATCTCATTCTTGAGATGTTATTAATAGCAAATAGATTCTCGTTTTCACTTAATTGTTTATATTTTCCCTCTGCTACAGTAAAATTTAGCTGTTCAGACTTTAACTCAGCCTTAGCAAATTCAAGTAGATTGAGCGAGTCTTTTTTTCCAACATTAATTATTGTTGAAAGTTCAATTGCATTGTTGGATAAATCGTTAGATAAATCTTCGTTAATATTTACAATGGTTAAAAGACTTCTATCAAAATTGCCATTATAAAATTCAATTTTAGCCTTAAAAAATTTTGCCTCGTTTTTAATTTTAATTTCTGCTTGAGAAGAGCCAACTATGCTGTTTAATTGTTGTTTGGCTTTTTCTAAATTATTTAATCGAAGTGATATTTTTGCCAACTCTAAATTTGCTTTCCCAAAATAAATTGACATTGATGCATTTTTAATAACTTTGTTGAAATATATTTCTGCTTTTGCCAAATCATTAAATTTTGTAAAATAAATACTTCCAATTCGGAATAAAGCTTCGTTTGCTATATCGCTATTGGTCTCTTTTATTAGAGATTTGTATGTATTAATTATTGGAATATATTTACTTGAATCTGCTGTGTTTGTAATTACAACTGGTTTCCAAATCTGTTGATTATTATTCCACTCCTCATCTAACTTAAATTCTAGCGTTTTTGCGAATCCAATTTTACTGTTTGAAATAAATCTGGAGTTTGGATATTTGTCAATTAAATACTTAAATGCTTTCGATGAAACATCAAATTGTGAACTTTGGAAAGTGGATGAAGCAAAATTATAAATTATTATTCCTTCACCGCCTTTTACTTTATCAATTTCTTTAACTAATTGAAAGGAATCCTCGTACTGGCTATTTTTTATATAAAGAAACGAAAGTAATTCTTTTACAGAAAAATTTTCGTTTTTATATTTTTCAGCGGCTCTAATACTTTGTTCTGTAGCACCAACAGCCGAAAGGTAAGTTTCCATTCGCCTTTCAATATATTCAAGTTGGTTTGGCTGCAATAAAAGCGCAAAAATATATTCCTCTGCTGCTTTCCCATATTCCATTGTGTAAGAATAAATTTGAGCTAATTGATACGAAAATTGAATTTTATCCGTTGCTTTGTTCTTACCCTCTTCCAAAAACTTTATTGCAATTTCAAAAGCACGATTTTGAACAGCATAATTTGAAATAATTATATAATTTATTTGATTAACATTGTTTGTAGAAATTCCTTTTTCCCACCATAACATAGCATTTTGGCTGTCGCCCTTTATAAAATAAGTTGAACCAAGCATTCCATATAGTGAAATATCATTTGGTCTCTGCTTAATTCGGTTTGTCAAAAACAAAATTGAATTTTCATATTCTTTCAATTTAAGATAAGTGTCATTTAATGAATTTGAATACATAGTATTGCTTGGAACAAGCTTTGCGAGCTCTTCATATATATTTTTAGCTTCTACAAGTTTACCGGCGTTTTCATAAGTTTGAGCCAATCTATATTTATTATTCAAATTAGTTTGCGAATAAACTAACAAGAGTGGAAAAAGTGCTATGAAAAGCGTTTTTTTTATCATTAAATATTCACTCCATTTCAGTTACAATTAGCAACCCAATAAAACTATAGATACTAACAATTAAGAAATTTTTTATCAAAAATATTTCCAATTCCAAGCAACAAATTTGGGTCGAGGGTCTTTTTTACACGCGCCATTTCTATTATGTTTTTTTCTCCAAACATTTCAAGAAGATAATTACGCTTCATTTTTCCAATTCCGTGCTCTGCCGAAACAGTTCCACCAAGCTCTGATGCACGTTTACAAAATTTAGCATAAAGCCCTTTTGCAATTAAGAATTCACCTTCGTTTTTAGGTAGCATATTTAGGTGCAGATGGCAATCGCCAATATGTCCGTAGCAAATATAGTTAAGATTGTTTTCAACAACTGTTTGCTTCATAAAATAGTAATAATTTCTAAATTGTTCTATTGGAACTGCAGTATCAGTGCCAACTTTTCGAAGTCCCTTTTTTGCAACAAATTCCGATACTTTGGAAGAAACTGCATGTCGGAAATTTTTGAATTTTTCACGTTCAATATTATCAACAGCAAACCATGAGTTTTCAATATCTGCGTTAAATTTTTCTATTATCTCCATCCATTTATCGAAAATAACATCTTCCGTTTCTGAAGTAATTTCTTGTTCAAACCAAATAGCCGCTTTATGATTATCATTAATTTTTTGATAATCTTCTTTCAAAAACTGGAGTGAAAAATAGTCAAAAAATTCAATTCCTCTTGCGTTAATATCCGTTACATCATTTGTTAATCTGTTATTTATTGATTTAGCACGTGCATAGTCAACAAAATTAAGAGCATCCGATTCGTTATTAAAAAACAAAATTCCCGAAATCATATTTTGATAAAATTCTAACAATTTTAGTTTTGCTTCTGTAATAATTCCAAGAGTACCTTCTGAGCCAATAAATAAATCAATTGCATCCATATCTTGCTTTACAAAATAGCCCGCCGAATGTTTTATTTGCGGCATTAAATAATTTGGCAGTTTTAATTCTATTTTAAATCCATTTTCTGAAATCAAATTCAATATATTTCCAACAGCAATATTTTCATCACGTTTTAAATTTAGCACTTCACCATTTGAAAGAACGACTCTTAATTCCAAAACATAATTTCTTGTTGCTCCATACTTAAACGATTTTGCCCCTGAAGAATTTGTGGCAATTGTAGCACCAATAAAACAATTTTGCTCTGTTGGGTCTGGAGGATAAAACAAACTATTTGCAGTTACTTCTCTTTGAAAATCACTTAAAATAACTGCCGGCTGAAGAATTGCATATTTTTCGTTGAAATTAATTTCAAGAATTCTATTCATTTTACTCATTGAAATTACTATTCCATTTTCTGGAACTCTTGCCCCAGTCAATCCAGTTCCATTACCAGCAATTGTTATTGTTGTCCTACTCTGATTGGCTTCCCTTAAAATTTCAATAATATCAGATTCGTTTTCAGGGAAATAAACAGCCTCACAATCACCCTTATAATTAGCAGCGTCTAATAGAAAATCTAATATTTCTGATTTATCATTTTTAATTATCATTTTTAATTATCATTTTTAATTATCATTTTTAATTATCATTTTTAATTATCATTTTTAATTATCATTTTTAATTATCATTTTTAATTGGATTTTAATAAAAATAAACACCTTCAAAGGTAATTAAGAATAAGAAACTTTGAAGGTGAATAAATTTAGGATACAAATTTAATAAATGAATTATTCTATAATTTTACCATGCTTTTTCATTATTTCTTGCCATTCTTCTATCGATAAAGTTTCTGCTTCTTCAATGAGCATTATTGGAATATCGTCTTCAATTCTGTAGCGCTTTCTTGTCACTTTATCAACCGAGACTAAAAAATTTTCGTCCAAAACTAAATCGGCTTTTGTTTGCGGACAACAAAGTATATCTAATAATTCTTGATTAATCATTTTAGTCTCTTTTTAATTTTAAAAGAAATTCGGCTATAGCACTTATTTCATCATTAGATAAATTTTTAACCGCGGGCATATCACTACCATATTTTTCTCTTAGAACAGCCATTCTTGCAATGTTTAGAAAAGATGATGGATCCTTCAAATAGTTAATCAAAGCATCTTTTTCCCAATTATCGCTTAAATTTGTAAGTGATGGTCCCATGCCCGAGCCACCCAAATCTCTACCATGACATGTAAGACATTTATTTTGAGAAATCAGTTTTTCAGCATTAATTTGAACGGTTTCGTTTGGATTTACATTTTCTTCTGAGTAATTAGCCGCGCTGCTTTTTTCATCTTTATTTGTAAGCTTTGATAAAGCTAACAATAAAACAAAAAGTATCAGAAATACTGTAACCCATTTTTGTGCATTTGTCATTATATATTCCTTACATTATTTTTATAAATTAGAAGTTAAAGTTAGAAAATTATTCATCTTCTTTCATTTGTTTGTCGTAATATTTTTTATAATCCTCAATTGATTTATAAATTGAAAACGCAATTTCGCGTTGCCCTTTTTTGCTATTCAAGTATGCTTCGTCTTTTTTGTTTGATAAAAATCCAGTTTCAATTAAAACCGACGGCATTGAAGCTCCAACAAGCACAAAAAATCCAGCTTGTTTAATTCCACGCGAAGGAATTCCTTTTACTAACGAACTCCAATTTCTATCTAAAATTTCACTAAATTTTTCTGAATACCTCATATAAGCCGAATGAGCCATTGAAACTAAAATAAAATTTTCATCGGTTAATTTTTCGTATCGTTCTGCATTATCTTCATATTTAATAACACTATTTTCAATTTCAGCAATTTCAATAGCTTTTTCAGTTTTGCCTGGTCTTAATAAATAAACGTCAAATCCACGAGCATCATTATTCTTTTTTGCAACAGAATTAGCATGAATTGAAATAAATAATTTTCCATTGTTCTCGTTTGCAATTTTTCCACGTTTAAATAATTCAACAAAACTATCATCACTTCTTGTTAATACAACTTTAACGCCTTCCATTTTAGATTTTATCAACTTCTCTAACTCTAAAGCAATTTTAAGATTAGTTGTTTTCTCTTTAACTCCAGTAGTACCTATTGCACCAGGATCTTTTCCACCGTGACCAGCGTCAAGAACAATAACATCGAAATCCCACTTTTTCTTTTCTTCCGAAAGATCTTTAATATATTTATCTAATGCATCGTTTTGTATAGTAATTAAAATATCATCCGAGCCAATATCTTGTGAAGAAGAATGCATGGAATCAGTAATGGTTTTTCCATTTTTAAGCATAAATTCTATTTGCTTGTTACCTTTTACATTTTTGATAATCATATTTTTCACAACGCCTGCTGGCTTAAAACTATTTTCAAAACTTGGGTCAATTGAAGCACCCGATATGAAAAAGTAAAGTTTTCCATCCAATATGGAAGATCGAAACATATTAATTTTACGTGTTGTTTCAAGGCGGATTAAAGTTCCATTTGTCATTTCTGATATTTCAATTCTATAAATATCAAATTTGGAATCACTTTTTTTCTTATTGGAAACTGTTATTGGAGTTGATTTTTTTTCTGAATCCAAATTTTGGAACACGTTAAATGGAGTGTTGGTAACAATTAAATTTTTGTCCTTTTCGTTATATTTTATTTCTTTTTGATATGCCAATTCAACATATTTTAATGAATATTCAATTGGAATAAAAACATCGTTATTAATCAATTGTGTAGAAATTGGTATTTGATATACTTTTTGTTCAAAATTACTTCTTGATGAAATTACAAAAAACTGATTTTTTGCAGTGACTTTAAGAATATAATTATTAAACTTCATTTCCACTTTTTGTGCTGTTGGATTATAATAATAATTTCCAGAAAGGATGGTTGAAAATTCCTTTGCAGAAACATAAGTAATTCCATTTTTTACAAGATATGGAAGCACCATTTTTTCGTTTCCAACCGAAACAGAAATTTTTAATAACCTTTGCGAAAAAGCAGAAGTTGTTAAAATCAATAACAGAAAATAGATATATCTTAGTTTCATTTTTTATCCAATAAATGGTATTATAAAACCACTTTTTTTCTTGTACTCTTCAAATTTGCTTCCAAAATATTCATTCATCATTTCATCCTCTTTTTTTGCACGCAAAATAAAAAGTGGAAGTTCAATAAAAATTACTAATGGAATTATTAAATAGCCAAGCAATGCAAAACCCATTCCTAAATCGGAAAGAACCTGACTTATATATTGGGGGTGCCGAATTTTTCTGTGAATTCCAGTTGTAATTAGTTGATGATTTTTAAGAATTGAAATATCCTGTGAATAGTTAGATTTTAAATTTTTGAACGAATAAACTTGCAGCCAAGCAAAAATGATAAAAATAATTAATCCAGTAATTCTTATATATTGTAATTCATTGTTATAGTTTATTGTACCAATTTGAAAAACTCCTAATATTTGAAGTATTAAAATAAGTGCAGAAATATTTAATGGAGTTTTTTGCAAATAAGTTATTGGGCATCTTTCAGATTTAGTAACTGTTTTTTTTAATCCTCCTTTTGTTGCAGTTGAGTTTGCAGCAATTGAAACGATTAAAACAATAAAAGAAATAATATTTATGCTGTCCATAAGCCTATTCATACATTTTTGATAAAACAAATATAACAATTACTTTTAAAAGAAATTTTGCAGTAATTATTTGCGATTTAACAGATCTAAAATTCTTGTTCGCCATTCGTTTTCTTCCTTTGTAATTAAATAACTTTTAATTAAGTTAAATCCACAAGAATTATTTGTGTATGTGATTCAATAATTCAAAAAATAAATTCTATATTTCATTCTAAACAAATATTTGTGGTTACAAACATCAAAATAAATTAAATCATCAAACAGTCAATTGCTTATTTTAAGATAAGATTATTTAAAGTTGGCAACTTTATTAATTTTTACAAAAGGAGATTTTAATGAATATTTTCATAGGCAATTTATCTGGCGAAGTTACAGAAGCTGATTTACGAGCAGCTTTTGAACCATTTGGCAAAATTGACTCTGCAGTTCTAATTAAGGATAAATATAGCGGTCAGTCTAAAGGATTTGCATTTGTAGAAATGCCTTCAAAGACCGAAGCAGAAGCTGCGATTGAAGGATTAAATGGCACACCATTAAAAGGCAAAGCACTTACTGTAAACGAAGCTCGTCCTAAAACTGAAAACCGAAGTGGTGGAAGAAGTGGTGGTTTTGGTGGCGGGCAAGGTGGAAATCGTGGTGGCTTTAATAGTGGGAAAGGTGGTGGAAGCCAAGGAAATAGCAGAGGGGGTTTTGGTGCGGGCAAATCTGGTCAAGGCGGTGGAAGAAACGAACAACGTCGTGGTAGATAATTAACACCTTTTCTAGCATAATTTTTTGCTACACAAGATATTTTATTATAGTTGAAATTATCCGTGTTTTAATTTTATAGTGGTCGTATGGTGCGACCACTATAAACATATCGTATGCGTAAATTGACGCAGGTTGATTTGGCTAAAATAATTAAATCAAACCAATCAAGAATTGCTAAATTAGAAACTGGTGATCCATCAGTATCTTTAGATCTAATTATTAGATCTTTTTTAGCCTTTGGAACATCCAATAAAGATTTAGCTAGAACCATCTCTTCCTAATTTTTTAAATAAGGCTAACAGCTTGTTGAACGTTGTGTTGTTATTTATTACAACAAAATTCTCTGCTATTTTGGCAAGTACAAGAAATAAAGAACAAACAAATATTCCAAAACCAATTCCATACGAGGATGCTTTGCTGCAAATAGTAATTGCAAAAATGAAACTAGCAACAAGATCCAGCCAAACGCTTGTCTTAATTATTTGTTCTCAACAATCTTTACATATTTTTGCTCCACAATTTTTGCAAACGCAAATCAATTCTTCATCTATTTTTATCCCATGATTGACATGATTGAATATATCATACCACTCAATATTCTTCCCTTCCTTTTCGCGATTACAACTTGAGCAAATATATTTTTCCACAAAATACTCCTCTGAATGTATAACTTAAAGAATTTTATCTTGAAATGAGCAAAAAGAAATTAGATCATTGCTAATCATTTCATCCCGTCAGATCGTGATTTCTACAGCGTTCCAATTTACTGATATGTCTAGGTCTTCGACGGATAAAAATATTTGCATTGTAAAAGCGGGATAAATGCTAAAAAATCTTTTACACCTGTTTTGTACGGTTAAAGAATTCCCAAAAGTTAAGTTGTTATATTTAAATATGTTATCAAAAATTTAGTTGCAAATATGGGTGCCTCGTATTAATATATGATGATGTTTGTAAGAAAAAAGAAAAATAAAAGTGGAAGTGTTAGCATCCAAATTGTAGAAAAGTTAAATCGTAAGAACAAAATA
>PCUD01000166.1:0-853 GCA_002786785.1 Ignavibacteriales bacterium CG18_big_fil_WC_8_21_14_2_50_31_20
ACTTTGTCGCGTCATTTCCGGATGAGGAAAGCTGTAAACAAAAGTTCAAAGAATACAGAGAAACCGTAGGAGTAATTTGTTCAAAATGCAATCATACAGAACATTACTGGAAAGCAGATAAGGAACAGTATGAATGTAAGAACTGTAGCTTTCGTACAACCCTCAAGAGCGGTACAGTTATGCATAAAAGTAAACTCCCATATCGTTATTGGTTCATCGCCATGCACCTATTAACTTCGACAAAGAAAAGTTTTTCAGCCAAAGAGATCCAAAGACAAATAGGACACAATCGCTACCAGCCTATATGGCATATGGTTCATAAGTTACGAGTAGTTATGGGCAAAAGGGATGGAGAGTATATATTAGCGGGTCAAATAGAGTTGGACGATGGCTTCTTTTCAACAGTAAAACCAGAAGAATCAAAAGATAAAAAGCTCAAAAGAGGTAGAGGAAGCCAGAAAAGAACGAAAGTATTGGTAATGGCAGAAAGTCATAAAGTGGTCTCTGTAAAGAAAGGTCAGAAACCAAGAAGAGTTGGTTATTTGAAAATGCAAATTATTGAAGATTTGGAAAAGGGAACAATCAATCAGATTGTTAAGGATTTGGTTTCAGAAAAATCCTCTTTAGATACAGATGGTTCAACCTCATACGTTGAGCTATCAGATTATGTAAATGAACATCATAGCGAAGTAATAGCCAAAGAAAAAGTCGGTGAAATCTTGCCTTGGGTACATATTACAATTAGTAATGCTAAAAGACAACTTCTGAACACATTTCACTCGGTTAAGCCTGAATTCCTGCAAAGTTATCTTGATGAGTTTTGCTATAAATTCAATAGAAGATACTTTGGCGA
>PCUD01000166.1:866-7291 GCA_002786785.1 Ignavibacteriales bacterium CG18_big_fil_WC_8_21_14_2_50_31_20
GAGTTTAGGTATGTATAAGGATATTCATAATAATGATTTATTATTGAATTGTTCAGTCTGTAATAAATTTAAAGGATAAAAAAGTATTTGAAAATTTATTATACTCAAATCAGTTTTAGTATAATTAAAATTATTAAAAGAATTGACCGAATCAATCTCCATTTGCGAATAAATGTTGAAATTTAGCATTATAAATGATATGTAAAAAAAGATTTTCATCAATTATATTTAGTCTGGAATTATTTCAAAAGTCCCTTTTTTCGGTAATTTAACAAAATATGTTTTATTGTTTTTATTAGTAAGGAAATTATCACGCAACCACGGATTAAATATTTTTAGTGTTTTGTAATTAATACCTCGCAATTTTGCATAATCGGCTAAATGAGTAACAGAAGTATCCAATTTTTCCTTATATGTATCGTAAGGTTCATAAAGCTGATCTTCTTTAATATCAAAACCATAAAATTGAGGATTTTCCATAACATATTTTAATGCCAAAATTCTTGGAATATATCTACTTGTTTCTTGATTTAATACTAAATTAAAATAATTAGTGGCTTTCTGTCTTTCAAGTTGGTTTTCTATTCCGTTAAGTCCTTTATTATAAGAAGCTGCAGCAAGTGTCCAAGTTCCAAATTTTTCCTTTGCTTCCAGAATGTAATCACAAGCTGCATAGGTTGATTTTTCTATATTATATCGCTCATCAACTTCACTATTAATAATTAAGCCATATTTGGGACCATTATAACTCATGAATTGCCAAAAACCAAGAGCACCAGCAGGTGAAACAATATTTTCTAACCCACTTTCGGCAAGTGCTAAATACTTAAAATCATCTGGAACACCCTTTGTTCTTAAAATTTCTTCAATTACTGGGAACCAACGATTCATTCTTTTTAAGTATAAAATTGAAGCTGAGTGGTAATAAGTTTGTACAACAAATTCTCTTTCAATTCTTTCGCTTACATCAATGTTTTCAAGGGGGACACGTTCACCACAGAAATCTAATTGTTCTGGAATATAAGGTGAGATAACTTTATAATTTTGTGGGAATTTTTCATTACTGTTTTCTGAAATAGAGCTTTTGGATGAATCAAAGCTTAGAATAAAAAGAAGAAGCATTGAAAAAATAATTCCACTTGCAAAATAAATTAGCTTATTGTTTTTTAATTGCATTTTAATCTTTTGGTTTGTTATCAATTTTAGTTATTTCATATTCATTAATAAGTAAAGCAATTGAAACAAGCAAGCCCCCAATTATTAAATTCCAAATATTTACAATTTCAGAAAAAAATAAAACAGAAACTAAAACTCCTAATGGAATTTTTAAGTTATTAAATACTGCAAGTGTTCCAATATTTGTAATCTTTGCACCATAATTCCAAAGAAAGAAGCCAACCCCAGAAGCAATAATTCCTAAATAGAGTAGTGAAGTTATTTCATTATTTGTTAAAGTAATTATAGAATAATTTGTAGTAAAAATTGAAAAAACAAAAGCTGCAACAAATCCACCAAAATATAAAATAGCAAAAATATGCTGATCTTTAATATTTGGTTTATTAATCATAACTTTTTTATAAAACACCTGCCCAAAGGCAAAGGCAAAATTTGATATTTGCATTAGCAAAAATCCAAAAACCAAATTAACAGAAGTAATTTCTTGCCAAACAACAATTCCAGAACCAATTAGAGAAAGCATAGCTGTAATGTAAAATTTTAGATGAATTTTCTTCTTAAATATATCATTAATAATTACTACATAAATTGGAGTAAAAACAGTAAATAAAACAACTTCGTAAGCTTTCAAAAATTGAAAGGCGAAAATATAAGTTACATACATTATTCCGTATTGAATAGAACCGATAATTAATAATTGAAAAATAAGCTTTTGCCCAAGATTCTTTATTTTTATAAATGGAAGAAAAACAATAAATGAGATGAATAATCGCGCAAATGAAATAAAATTTGAATCAATTGAAATTAAATTATCTTTAATAATGCCAAAAGAAAAAGCCCATAAAATTGATACAAGTAATAGACAAATCATATTAAAATAACTCTTAAAATTAAACTTTAATAATAACAAAATTGATAATAGAATACCATATTGTTAACTTTGGTATTAAATTATGGAGAGTAAATGTTAGTTTATAATACACTAAGAAACAGAAAAGAAGAATTTGTGCCTATAAACCCACCAAATGTAACAATGTACGTTTGTGGACCAACAATTTATGATTATTTCCATATTGGAAATGGGCGTACATTTGTAATGAGTGATATTATTCGCCGATATCTTATATATAAAGGCTATAATGTTAAGTTTGTTATGAACTTAACAGATGTTGATGATAAAATAATAAGAAAAGCAGTTCAGGAGGGAGTTTCAACAAAAGAGTTAACATTGAGATATGAAAAAGCATTTATGGATGATATAAAGATATTTAAAATGAAGCCAGCTGATTTATATCCAAAAGCAACTGAACATATGCAAGAAATTGAAGATCTTATAGAAAAATTGGAAAATAAAGGAATTGCATACAACGTTGATGGAAATATTTTTTATGATGTTGGTAAATTTAAGGGTTACGGAAAACTTAGTGGAAAAAAAACTGATGAGCTCGAAATTGGATCGCGAGTTGACATAAACGAAGAAAAAAGAAATCCATTAGACTTTTCAGTTTGGAAAAAATCTAAAGAAGGTGAGCCATTTTGGGAAAGCAAGTGGGGGAATGGTCGTCCAGGATGGCATATTGAGTGTTCTGCAATGAGCATGAAGCATCTTGGTGAAACAATTGATATTCACGCTGGAGGAAATGATTTAATCTTTCCTCATCACGAAAATGAAATTGCACAAAGTGAAGCAGCTACAGGAAAGGATTTTGCACATTATTGGATGCACTTTGGCTTTTTGAATATTGATAAGCAAAAAATGTCTAAATCACTTAGCAATTTTTTTACTGCTCGAGATATTTTAACTCAATATCCAGCAGAAGCATTGAGACTTTTATTTGTTCAATCTCATTACAGAAGTCCATTAAATTTTAGCAAGGAATTAATTGAATCAGCTAAAAAAGGCACTGAAAAATTAAATAATCTTAGCATGTTAATCCTAAAGGGAATTGAAAATAAAAATGGAAATATTATTGAATATAATTTTCAAAAATATTTTAATTTGTTTTCTGAAGCTATGGATGACGATTTTAACACCTCGCAAGCCACAGGCGTAATTTTTGACTTTATCAGAGATATAAATAGAATTATTTCTGAAAATGAAAATATAAATTTTAGTTTTTATGAGGATGCATTTAATTTTCTTAACTCCACAGCAAATAACGTACTTGGAATTATTGATTTTGATGAGCTACGAACTGTTGAAAAAGATGAAGATGATGCATGGATTGTTGAGCAAATTGAGGCAAGAACAAAAGCTAAACTTGATAAGAATTGGCAATTAGCAGATGAAATTAGAGACGTTCTTTCGGATAAGGGTATAATTTTAGAAGATAGTAAAAATGGAACAACTTATAAAAAGAAATTAATTTGAATAAAATTATGATAATTATATTACTTTGTATTTTAATTCTATTTATTGCATTATTTCTTTGGCAATATGTTTTTAATATCTATGAAGCTAAAATCTTAGTAAATCCAAAATATTTGATAATAAATTCAGATTCAAAAGTTGTAATAGAAGTAATTCCTTTGAATTCGTTTGGCAAAAAGGCTCTATTTAGAAAAATTTCTTTGAATCATAAAATAATTTATGGTAAAGATTTAATTAAAATTGAAAAAATATCTGATAATATTTTCAATATTCATTCCAAAGGCAAAATTGGTAACGCTGAAATTTTAGTTACGCCATCAGTTGGGTTATTTTCATCAAAAATTAAAATACCAATTCAATTGTAAATAGAATTGTGAGTAGGTAAATTGTAATATAAATATTTTTAATATTTCATTATTTACGTTATATTTAATCATTAAAAACAACTTTAGTATTATTATGAAAAAGACTCTACAACTATTAGCAATTACTTTGTTTATCTCCACCATTAGTTTTGCTCAAGGCAGTGCTGGTACAAATGCAAAGTTTGAATACCGTTCTTTAATTGATATGCAGACTGCTGGAATTCTTGAAAAAGGATATGTTGGTGTTGGAATTGATGTTTTACCTAAAGGAATTTTGCTAACTTCTATTGAAGTAGGTGTTTTTAACAACTTCAGTTTTGGAATTTCTTATGGTGCGTTAAATGTAATTGGTTCTGGAATAGTGGATTTCTATCCATTACCAGGTGTTTATGCAAAAGCTCGCATAATTGATGAGGTTGAAATGATGCCTGCAATTGCAATAGGATTTGATTCACAAGGTAAAGGCGAATATTTTATTGATAATAATCGATATGAAATCAAATCTCCAGGTTTTTTTGTTGCGTCTTCTAAAAACTTTGAATTACTTGGATATTTTTCAATTCACGCAATGCTTAATTATACTCTTGAGAGAGATGATAACGACAAGGACTTAAATTTGGTAATTGGAGCTGAAAAAACAATAGGCGGCAAAGTTTCTTTTTATAGTGAATATGATTTTGCATTAAATGATAACAATCCTCTTTCTTTTGGTGATGGTAGAGGCTACTTAAACTTTGGTTTGCGTTGGTCAATTGCTGAAGGATTTACTGTTGGACTTGATTTAAGAGATGTTTTAAATAATCAAAAAATAAATACATATAGTGCTGACCGAGCTTTGTTTGTAGAATATATTGCACCAATATTTAAATAAAAAACAAAGCAATTACTTTAATAAAAGTAATTGCTTTGTTTTGCTTAACTTAATTCTGCAAAATATCTTTCAAGAAAACCTTTTGTTTCTACGTCTGTTTTTGCTTCAACAATACATCTAATTATTGGCTCGGTATTTGATTTTCTGAAATGAACCCAATGATCACTAAAATCAATTCTTAATCCATCATCAACATTAATTTTTTCCTTTGAATACTTTTGTTTTAGTGATTCAATTAGCTCATCTGGGTTTTTTGCACCAACTTCAATTTTTGCTTTTGCAATATGATATTCTGGCATTTCAGCTTTTAATTCACTTAACGTTCCGCCAAACTCCACTAAATGTTGAAGAATAATTGCAGTTCCTACAAGTGCATCTCGTCCGTAGTGTAATGCTGGAAAAATAACACCACCACTTCCTTCACCACCAATAATTGCGTTCACTTCTTTCATTTTTTTTACAACATTAGCTTCTCCAACTGGTGAACGAAACACTTTGCAATTATTTAATTTTGCAATATCATCAACCGAGCGTGAGGTTGAAAGGTTTACAACAGAATTACCTTTTTCTTTTGATAGGACAAATTTGACTGCTTGAGCAATTGTGTTTTCTTCACCAAAAGGTTCACCTTTTTCAGTAATTAAAACTAATCTATCTACGTCTGGATCAACAACTATTCCAAAATCAACATTATGGCTCTTAACATTTTCCATTGTTCCAATTAGGTTTTCAGGAAGTGGTTCTGGTTTACGAGAAAAAATACCTGTTTTTTCACAATCATATTCCACAACATCGCAGCCAAATTCTTTTAAAAGTTGAGGCATTACATAAACACCAGCACCATTAACGCAATCAAGAAGAATTTTAAACTTTCGTTTTCTAATTGCTTCAACATTAATATATTTCATATTTAATACTGCATTTATATGATATTGTAAAGCTGTTTTGTCAACAGTAAGCTTTCCTAATTTGTCCCAACTAACATATTTAGCACTTTTATCCAATAGATTTATAAATACTTTATGCTCATCGGGGAACATAAATTCACCTTTATTATTAAGTAATTTTAGTGCATTCCATTCGTTTGGATTGTGGCTTGCAGAAATTGCAATTCCACCAGCAGCTTTTAGTTTGCTTACAGTAAGCAAAACAGTTGGTGTTGGGGTTATTCCAATATCTATAACATCAACTCCTTTTGATAAAAGGGTTCCAACAACTATATGATAAACCATTTCGCCAGTAATTCTTGCATCGCGTCCAACTACAATTTTACCTCCACAATAATCAGCATAAGCTGAAACATATTTTACTAATGTATTTGGATCTAATCCATCACCTACAATTCCACGAATTCCGGAAACAGAGACCATTAATGTTGACATTTATTAACTCCATTATTTTTGATAATTTATATTCCAAACTATTAAAGAAAGAATTCAAAATCTATTAAATAGCTTATTATTTAAATAAATCTATGTATTATTTATTGTTATTTTTGGCAAAAATAAAAGTTTTATAAAAAAAAATATTAAATCCTCTTGATAATAATTCGATAATAAGATATATTAAAACCAAAACAAAGAGAATTACTATTGAAAAATCTTTCTGTATCTTCATCAAAAAATATAAAAGTTGAAAAAAA
>PCUD01000166.1:7314-82558 GCA_002786785.1 Ignavibacteriales bacterium CG18_big_fil_WC_8_21_14_2_50_31_20
TATTAATTTTGTAAATGCTGAATATCTATTAAATGTTAACAAAGATTATCTTAATCACGATTCTTATACAGATATTATTACATTTAATTATTCGGGCAGCAATACTTTAATTGATGGTGAGTTATTTATTTCAGTTGATGAAGCAATAAAAAATTCATTAAAATTCAAAGTAACTACTGATAGTGAATTGATTAGATTAGTAATTCATGGAATACTTCATTTAATTGGTTTTGATGATGAAACTAAATCTGAGAAAATAAAAATGAAGGCAAAAGAAAATTTACTTACTGAATTATTTGAAAAAGAATATAAGAACTTAATTATAGAATATGACTACTAAAGTTGTTGAAGTTTTAGCTAAAATTTTGGACGGATTAAATAAAAATATTTCTCTCGAAGATGTTAATAGCATAATTAATGAAGAGAAAAAATTTGATAAACAAACTATTTCTGCTGCTTTTAGTCTTGTGTATGATAAAATTGCAACTAATAGATTACTAAATGAACTTGAGAATAGGAATGTTAAAAGGGGAGTGCGAATATTTAGTGCGGACGAAATTGAAATAATTGGCATTGAATTTTATAATTACCTAATTTTTCTCCAAAATATTGGACTTATTGAGTACACAGATTTAGAAATATTAATAGAGCAAATATTACTATTCCCTACAGAAAGAATAACTTTGGAAGACATTAACTGGTTAGTTCTTGTTTCGTTGGTTGATTATGATTCTAAAATATTACCAGGCAGTAGAGTAACACTTTTTTCAACAGATACAATTAATTAGTTTTTATTAAGTAATTATGTAAAGGAATTTTTGTGGAATTTAATACTATTATAAATCAGTATCTAAGTGATTTAAAGGGGGTAAAAAATGCTTCTTATCATACAATTTCTGCTTATAATCGTGATATAAAACAATTTAGTCTCTTTATTAATGAAATAAATATTTTTGATATAGAAAAAATAACAAAAAAGCATATTCGTATGTTTATTGTTCAACTTAATTCTAATGGAAATTCAACTGCAACAATTGCAAGAAAACTTACAACATTGCGTGGAGTTTTTCGATTCTCAATTCGTAATGGATTTGTTGAAAATAATCCTTTAAAAGATATCTCAAACCCTAAAATAAAACGTAATATTCCAGAAACGCTTTCTTTAAATTCATTTGAAAATATAATTAACAAATTATCACAAAAGGAGGTTAGTGAAAACAACTTACTTTTAATTGCTATTTTTGAATTACTTTATGGCTCAGCCCTTCGTGTATCGGAATTATGTGCATTAAATTATCAAGATGTTGATTTGATAGGTAAAGTTATAAAAGTAAAAGGGAAAGGTTCGAAAGAAAGGATAGTTCCACTTGGGACCCAATCAATTGAAGCAATTAAAAATTATTTAAAATTTTTAGAACCTAAAATTAAATCGGCTCCTTTATTTATTTCTGCTACTGGAAAAAGAATATACCCAAGAATAATCCAAAAATATGTTAATGAAAACATTCAGTTAGTGAGTGATATTTCAAAAAAATCTCCACATGTTTTGCGCCATAGTGCGGCAACTCATATGTTAGATAATGGTGCAGATTTATTAAGTGTTAAAGAAATTTTAGGTCACGAAAATTTAAGTACTACACAGATTTATACACATGTTAGTGTTGAAAGGTTAAAAAACACTTACAAATCATCTCATCCAAAGTCATAGGAGGCTCGTATGAACATCAACATTACTTCCAGAAAATTTAAAGCAAAAGATTCTCTTAAAGAATTTGTTAATAATGAGGTTAAAGCATTAGAGAAATTTTTTGACGGGATTTTAGATATAGATGTTATACTTAGTTATATTCATGAAAAAGACAGCATCAAAACAGCTGAGGTTATAGTTAATATTCCTGGCAAATCGTTAGCTATTTCTGAAGATTCGGATGGTTTTGAAAAGTCAATTAGCGCATGTGTGGATAAAATGAAAAGAGTGCTCAAAAAAGAAAAATCTAAAAGAATTTCAAAATAGTAGTTATTATTATACTCGTCCCTTATAAGGACGAGTATATTTTTTATGAACTTTATCCTGGTTTACAAATAACATAATATGAAAATAGACAAAAAAAATATTTCGCAAAAAGAAAGTATTACGATTAAATATTTTCACAAACATACAAGCAAAAACTTTGGTATAGTTTCTTATACTGGTGAAGTTGGTTTTGATAGAACCATCAATCAACCAAATTTACATAGACCAGGCTTGGCTTTAGCTGGGTTTGTAAAACTTTTTAGCTATGATAGAATTCAAATATTTGGTAATACAGAAATAAGTTATTTAAATAGTCTTCCTATTGAAAAAAGAAAAATAATATTTGAAAATATTTTTGAATTTAATATTCCTTGTATTGTAATAACCAATGGTGTTATGCCTTTCCCAGAATTAATAGAATTAGCATTAAAAAAAGGAATCCCAATATTTGGATCATCATTAGATACTACTAAAATATCATATTTAATTGTTGATTTTCTTGATGATGTTTTTGCAAATAAACTATCCGTTCATGCATCTTTTGTTGATGTTTATGGAATTGGAATGTTATTTGTTGGGAAATCTGGCATCGGCAAAAGTGAAGTAGCACTTGATCTAGTTGAACGTGGACATAGGCTTGTTGCTGACGATGTTGTTATCCTCACCAAAAAAGGTGAAGGAATTTTAATGGGAACAGGAACCTCTCTTGGTAGTCATTTTATGGAAATAAGAGGTATAGGAATTATTGATGTTAGAAGTATGTTTGGAGTTCGTGCTATTAGGTTTCAAAAAAGACTTGAAGTAATTGTTGAACTTGAAGTATGGGATCCTAATCAAGCATATACACGTACTGGCCTTGATATCACAAATATTCAAATTATAAATGTAGATATACCAATTATTAAGTTACCGATTTTGCCAGGTAAAAATATAACGGTAGTGGCAGAGGTTATTGCTCTTAATTATTTATTGAAACATTATGGATATGATGCTGCAAAAGTGCTAAGTGAAAATATTCAAAAAAAAATGGAACGTCCTGAAGATTTTGATATTTCAAACGTCAATTATTTTGAACATGATTTTGAATAAAAAAAATGTTATTTTAGTCCTTGATTTAATAAATTCCTTTTCGTAGCTTCGCACAAATTAAAAATAAAATAATTACTTATTTGAATTAAATTAAAATATTCAAAAATGATAATAAATAAAACTTTATGAAAAAATACTATTTCTTTTCAACAACAAAATTGAAATTTATTGAAATTGAAAATTACAGAAGAAAATTCATTTCTCTTGTTGCTTTAATTTCAACATTAATTTCTTTCGTTATTTTTGCTGCATATTTTATAATAAATGTAACTGTTAACCCAAATTCTCAACTTAATCAAGTCGTTTCTGAAAATAAAATATTAAAAAGTAAATTAGTTAGCCTTCAAGATAACTTATTATATTTTTCTGAAAAATTTGATTCGCTTTCATTAATTAACAACGAACTCCGTCTTGCAAATAATTTAGAACCTATTACTATTGAAGATAGAAATATTGGAATTGGTGGTTCTGTATTCAATACTTCCAATATTTCAACAAATAGTGAAGTAAATGAAATGGTTAGCACATTAGACAATTTTGTTCAAATGATTGAAACAAAAATTAAACTAGAGAATGAGAATTATAAAGAAATTGAAAATACAATAGCATATAATGATAAATTATATAAATCAATTCCTGCAATTAAGCCTACAATTGGTAGTTATGGTGATAGATTTGGAATGCGATATCATCCAATATTAAAAATTAAAAGAATGCATAATGGAGTTGATTTTCTTGCATATTATAATACTCCTGTTTATGCACCTGGTGGTGGAATTATTGAATTTGCTGACCGAAAAGGTGGTTTAGGCAAAACTATAATCATAAATCATGGTTTTGGTTATAAAACACTATTTGGTCATTTAAATAAATTCAAAGTAAAAAAAGGTCAAAATGTTAAAAGAGGTGATTTAATTGGTCTTACTGGGAGCTCTGGTAGTTTATCAACTGGTCCTCATTTACATTATGAGGTTAAACATAATGGAATTGCATTAAATCCGCGCAATTTTATTTTTGATGACATTAAAATATTTGATATTGCTCAAAATTTAGATAAGGAATAATACTGTATGATTTGGACTATTGAATTAGCTTCGTACCTTGATGATGCTCCATGGCCTGCTTCAAAAGAAGAATTGATTGATTATGCTGATAGAATTGGTGCTCCTCGCGAAGTAATATACAATTTAGAAGAATTAGAAACTAACGATGATATTTATGAATCTATAGAAGATGTTTGGCCAGACTATCCAACTGATGAAGACTTTTTCTTTTTGGACGACGACGACGAGTATTAATTTTTTTTTAGCCATTTAGCTTACTTTGCTAAATACATTTGGTAATAATTTTTTATGTGTAATTATTTAAGTTCTGTTGTTGGACAAGAGAGGGTAATAGATGCACTCAAAAAATTTATTGAATCAAAACAAATTCCCCATGCTATACTTTTTACTGGTACAAGAAATGTAGGACAACATTTTGTTGCAAAGCAGTTTTTAAAAGAATTACTTTCTACCAAAGTAAATGAAAAAGATTTTGTGGGTCATATTGACAAGTTAGAAGAGCCTGTAATTAAATATGTAATTCCATTGCCCAGGGGTAAATCTGAAAAGCCAGACGATTTGCCGCTTGATAAATTATCTAGTTCAGAATTAGATTCCCTTAAAGATGAAATAAATAAAAAAATTTATAACCACTTCTATGAAATTAATGTTGAAAATGCTAATAGCATAAAAATTAGTAGTATTCGTGAAATTATAAAAAACCTGACAATTAATTATGCCGATTTACCTTTTAGATTAATTTTAATAGAAGATGCACATTTAATGGGTGTGGAGTCTCAAAATGCACTTCTTAAAAGCTTAGAAGAGCCCCCAGATGGTGTTGTTTTTATTCTAATAACTGATAGTCAGAATTTATTATTACCAACCATTAAATCGCGTTGTTGGGAAGTACCATTTTCGCCATTAAGCGATTCCGATATTGGAACTATTTTAATCAATCATTTTAATATTGATGATACTCTTGCCCAAAAACTTATACCATTTGCTGAAGGTTCTATTCACAAAGTATTTGATTTATTAAATTATGGATTTGATCAACTGTTGGACACTTCAGTTGATATTTTAAGACATGCTATAGGAAGGAAATATAATACAGCAATTAAATTATTTAATTCAAATATTGAAAAAAATCCTAAGATACTAATTCAAATTGTACTACAACTTATGATAAATTGGCTAAATGATGCACAGAAAATAAAAATTGGTATAGATGAAATTAACTGTGTTGCGCATAAAAGTTCACTTGAAAATTTCAATTTAAAGTTTACTAATGTTAGACTCGATAACTTAATTTTTGAATTAACTCATTTAAGTAAGAATATTGATTTTAATATTAACTTGAATCTATTAATGCTGAACATTATATTTAGTTTATCAGCTATAGCAAAAAGGTAATTAATGTATAATATAGATTTATCCTTCATAAAAAACAGTGAATTAAGTTCATCTATTTCGGATTTTGAAATTCAATACAATAATGAATTCAAAGATAAAATAATTGACGATTTAACAAACATGCAATTAAATAAATGCAATTGTGATGATTTTTGTAGTCTGGATTTAAGTGCTCAAACTTCACTTGATGAAAGAAATATAGTTGAAGCGAATAGCAAGGGTATCATTGGGAAGCATTTTTGTATTTCTAATTCAAATGATGTTATTTTTCAAAAAAATGATATTATATTAGTCGAAATATCTGAAGGAACAGAAGTAGCAATTGTTACTGAAACAAATAATGTAGTGAAATTTAAGCGTCAAAAATTTGGACTATGTGGCGAAGAGCTTCCTAAAATAATTAGAAAATTAACCGAAGAAGATTTGAAGAAATACGAAACTAATTTATTAAGTGCAAAAACAGCTAAAAATTTCTTCTTAGAATCAATTAAAGCACATAATTTGGAAATGAAATTAGTTGATGTTCATTATCAATTTGATAGAAAAAAACTTTATTTTTATTACACAGCTGATGGAAGAATAGATTTTAGACAATTAGTAAAAGAATTAGCTAATGAATTTAAAACTCGTATAGAATTACGGCAGATAGGTGTTAGAGATGAAGCAAAGCTTGTTGGAGGCGTTGGCTCATGTGGACGCGAATATTGTTGCACAAGTTTTATTTATAGCTTTAAAAAAGTAACAACTCAAATAGCACATGACCAAAATTTAACTTCATTTCTTGCAAAACATAGTGGACCATGTGGAAAGTTAAAGTGCTGTTTGTCTTTTGAAATTGAATAGCAATTATATTATTCATTCAGAAATATTTATTTCAATGTTTCTGAATGCAAATTTTGTAATCCAATATTTACAACAGAAAATAAAATACTCTTGTCATTCAAGTAATAAAATCATATTTTTTTTGCACTTCAAAATTTAAAGGATTTTTTCTATGAATTATGATAAAAAACTATCAAATGTTAGTATTCTTGGCGCTGCCGGTAAAATGGGTAGTGGAATTCTACTACTTACCGCAGTAGAAATGGCTGATTTAAGCTATAAGAAAGAGAATAACAATATAACTTTTATATTAAATGCAATAGATGTTTCTGACAAAGTTTTATCTGGTCTGCTTGAATATGTTAGAGTTCAAGCAAGAAAAATTGCTGAAAAAAAGATTAATTTTTTGCGTGAACTTTACTTCAATAATCAAAATCTCGTTTACAATAACGAAATGATTGACGATTATATTCAAAGAGTTTTATCAATAATAAGACCTTCCACCTTAATTGAATCAACTTATAACTCAAATATTATTTTTGAAGCTGTTAACGAAAATCCAGATTTAAAAATTAAACTTATAAATCAAATTGAAGTAAATTGCAACATAACTCCATGGTATTTTACAAATACTTCGTCTGTTCCAATTAGCTACTTAAATGAAAAATGCAATTTAAATGGAAGAATTATTGGATTTCATTTTTATAATCCACCAGCAATTCAAAAGTTAGTTGAGCTTATTAATGGAACAGACACAGTATCTGATTTGAATTCATTTGCTTTAGAATATGCAAAAAAACTGCGTAAAACGATTGTTCATTCAAATGATATTGCTGGATTCATTGGTAATGGGCATTTCATGAGAGATACTCTTTTGGGCATTAAACTATTAAATGAACTTAAAACTGATTTTGGATTTCCTGAAACGGTATATATAGTAAATAAAGTTTCGCAAGATTTTATGATTCGTCCAATGGGAATTTTCCAGCTTATAGATTATGTTGGAATTGATGTTTGTAAATATATTATGGAGGTAATGAATCCCTATTTTGAGGATGAAGATATTCATAGTGATTTATTGGATGCTTTGTTTGAGAGGGGAGTGAAGGGTGGACAAAATTCCGACGGTTCACAAAAAAATGGTTTCATGAAATATTATAAAGGAAAGATTATAGAAATTTATGATTATAATAGTAATGAATATATGAACTATGAAACAATTTCAAAAAAAATGGATCCAATTATTGGCAAACTTCCAAATGATTATATTAGTTGGAAAGAAATAATTAAAATTAAAGATAGAGATGATTTATTAGCAATGTATTTTGAAAACCTAAAATTAGAAAAAACTCTTGGAGCTAATGTAGCAAAAAAATTCCTAAAAGAAACTCGAACTATTGGATTAAAATTAGTTGAGCAGAATGTTGCAAAATCAGAAAAAGATGTTAATGATGTGATGTTAACTGGATTTTTTCATAGCTATGGGCCAATAAATGATTTCTTACCTTGGGGGGAAATTTAATGAAAAATAGAATTTTTATTACTGCCGGATATAATACAATTTCTTTAGGAACTGGGCGAAAAGAGTTTAATCCTAAAAAAGAAAGACCAGGATTGGAACATTATATTAAAGAAGCCGGAGCAACCACCTTAAAGCTAATTGGTGGAGCACAAAATGTAGATGAAACAATTATTTCTAACTTTAATGCTGCACAATATAACCATCAAGGAAATTTACCTGGATATGCTCCGTTTATAGATGAAAATTTACGATATCAACCTTCAACACGAGTTGAAGGAGCATGTGGTTCAGGTGGACTTGCATTGGTAGCAGGAATAAAATTTTTATTATCTGGTGAAAGTAATGTAATTCTTGCACTTGGTGTGGAAGTTCAAAATACTGTTAAAGCTGTTTACGGAGCAGATTATTTAGCTATTGCTGGTTGGTGGAAAGATAGAAAAATTGGACATGCACACTTTTTCCCTGGTCAATTTAGTGATAGAGCTGGTAAATATTATGAAAAGTTTGGCAAGGAATATACTAGAAAAGGGATGATACAATGGTATGTAAACGCTATAAATAACGCACGTTTAGATGAAACAGCTCAAGAATATCATAATGCTGATATAAATTTAAAATTAACAGCTTCTGTTGAGCCTAATGGGAGAACATTTGTCGATAATTTGTCTGTTTATGATTGCTCTAAAGTTTCTGATGCTGCATCTGCATTAGCCTTAATGACTGAGGAAGGATTAAAGAGATGTAATATCAAACTAGAAGATACTATCGAAATTATTAGTTTCGCTCAAGCAGAAGATGATATAACAACTAGACCCGAAGATGCAACTAGATTACTTACCACTGAAAATGCTGTTAAAAAAGCACTTACAAAAGCATGTATTACAATAGATCAAATATGTACTGTAGAAACTCACGATTGTTTTACTATTGCAGGAATTATGGCGTTAGAAGCTATTGGTTTTGCGGAGTATGGCAAAGGACCAGAATTTGTTTCAAATGGTAATACTGCAAGAAATGGTAAAATTCCTTTTAATTCTACTGGTGGTTTAATTGGCTGGGGTCATCCTGTGGGAGCAACTGGAATTCACCAAGCCGTTACAATTTTACAACAATTAACTGAAAAAGCTGGCAATGCTCAAATAAAATTAGATGTAAACAAACCTTATGGAATGACAATTAATATGGGTGGAGATGATAAAACAGTAACTTGTATTATATATAAAAAGCCTTAATTTATCGTAGTTCTGATTTTAATAAAATAGTATTCGCATAATGTATATTATGTAAACAACTAAATTATTGTTTTTATTATATTACTTTTTGTTCTATACCCCATTCAATTTTACGATAAGATAGATAATAACTAAAACAAATACTAAAAGATAAATTGGCACTTTATTTATTTTTCTTGTTTTTGAATCTGAGCGGAAGTTTAACTTTTTTTTTCGTTTTTCCATCTTATCATCTTCTGGATTATAAAATCTTGGTATGTAATCAAAATTTTTATTATTTATTTTTTTAAAAAACATATAACCTCTAAATATGTTTACACATAAAATTTAATTTCATGTCAGCTAAACTAATTTTAATAGATTTAGCTTTATTTGTTACTATTTCTCCGTCAATGTGAGCATAAAAAGGAGTTTTTAATTCTAATTCCAATTTATGAAAATTATATTGTTTTAGCTCTTTAAGATTTGTCAATGAATTAGACATTGCTCTTGGGAGCAAGGCTAACAATTTAATTCGGGACTTAATACTCACGACACTTAAATTAAGTATATTATCGTCAATTTTAGCATTAGGCATTAAATATAATCCCCCTCCAATGCTCCGACCATTACCAACGGCACAAAAGAGTGCATTTCCTGAAATATTATTACTATCTAAGTAGGCAGTAAAATCTATTTTGGTAAATTCAAACAATGATTTCAATATTGCAACAATATATGACAAAGTTCCACTAAATATTTTATTGTTTTGATTGAAATATGCAACTTTTGCATCAAATCCCACACCAAAACTGTTTATTAGACGTTTTTTATATTCTTTTCCATTTTCTTCAAAAACTTGTACATTCCCAAAATCTATTTTTCTAATTTTAGGATCTTCGGATAAATAGTAATTAAAAAGTGATATATTATCCATTTTAGACTTATGGAATGACAAAGAAAAATCATTCCCAGACCCAATCGGGATTAGCCCTAAAATTGGATTAGAATTTAAATTTAAACCATTTATTACTTCGTGTAATGTTCCGTCACCACCACAAATTATAATTCTTTCATAACTTGAAACTTTTTGAGCTAATTCTGTTGCATGTAAAGGTCTTTCTGTTAAAACAAACTCAATTCGAGGGTCATTTGCATGTAAACTTTTTAACTTTTCGAAAAATTTTATTCCATTACCCTTTCCAGATTCTGGATTTACAATTACAGCTATTTTCATCAATATTATCTAATTGTTTAATGTTAAATTTAGAAATCCAATTTTCTCATACCAATGTGGCATAAAGCAAAATCATACTTTACTGGGTCATTCGAATCTATTTTCTTCAAATTATTTGTAATTTCTTCAGCCATTTTCCATGAAACATTTTTAAGTTTAGTTAATTTTAATTTTTGACTTATTTGAGCAATATGGGTATCTACTGGAATTACTAATTTGTCAGTTGGAATTTCCTTCCAAAGACCAAAATCAAGCTCATCTTTCCTAATCATCCATCGCAAAAATAGATTTTGCCTTTTGCAAGCACTCCCCTTTAGTGGATCAGGAAACATGAAATTAATTCCACTTGAAGATATTTTTGAAGATTTTACAACAATATTTGTTAGATTATTTGAGAAAAATGAAAGTGCTCCTTTTATGTTATCGGCTTTTTCGAAATAGTATAAAAGAAATAGATAATTTAAGGAACCATAAGTTGTGTAAATTTTGTTTAATCCAGCAAATAATGCAGCAGTATCTTCTCCCGAATAAAATCGATGTTTTATATTTGCAAATAAAGTTTTATCCTTATTGTGGTTATAATTAGTTACAAAGTCAAATGGATCATTTCCCATAATTTGAAACACTGATTCCAACGATTTTATAATTTGTGCTACGCCTCCATAAGCAAAAACAGAAGCTATAAAAGCAGCAATTTCAATATCTTTATTGTTCGTAAATCTATGAGGAAATTCTAATGGGTCGGGAGAAATTGTTTTTCTATCAAATGCTTTGTAATGATAGTTGAGTTTATTTTTGATTTTTTCTTTTGTAAGTCTTGGCATAATTTTAATCAATTATTTATAATGTTCTGGATACCAAATATTTATTTAATTAAACTTCTCATTTCCAAAATTGCTTTTTCTAAACCGACAAAAATTGAACGTGCAATCACGGCTTGTCCAATACTTACTTCATCAATTCCTTCAACTTCTAAAAAATCTTTAATATTTGCGTAATTTAATCCGTGACCAGCATTTACGCCAAGTCCAAGTTTTTTAGCATGCTCAACAGCCAATTTAATTCTATCAAGTTCAAGAAACATTTCAACTTCTGTTTTGGAATTAGCATAAGTGCCTGTATGAATTTCTATCATGTCAGCATCAATACCATGAGAAGCATCAATTTGTTCTATATCTGGTTCAACAAAAAGTGATACTAAAATATTTTTTTCATGAAGACGAATAATAGCATTTCGAATTTGTTCAAGATTATCAATTACATTGATTCCACCTTCGGTAGTTAATTCCTGTCTTTTTTCTGGAACCAAAGTAACCAATTCGGGCTGAATATCGCAAGCAATTTCAATTATTTCATCAACAGCAGCCATCTCTAGATCAAGTTTTGTTGTAATCATTTCACGTAATAACCGCACATCTCTTTCATTAACATGTCGTCTATCTTCACGCAAATGCACTACAATTCCATCAACCCCAAATTGTTCTGCCATAAGTGCGAAAGTTACTGGATCTGGTTGTTGCTCCCCCCTTGCATTTCTTAATGTGGCAACGTGGTCAACATTCAACGTAAATTTCATTATATCCTCAAATATTTATTTTCATTGGCTAAATTTAAGATAATGTTTATGAAAATGCTTGGTAAGTTAAGATAATATATCTTATTCACACAATATAAAATATGTTTCCTATAAAAGTTTAATAGATTTAATGGTTGCAATTACCGTAGGAAAAACATCACCATAATAAGATTGATTAATTGAAAAGTCAATCTGAATAATTTCTTTATTATGATTCATAAACAAAAACTTAAAGGTCATTAATTTGTTTTTAATAATCTTAAGTTGCTTTATTTGAATTATCGTATTAATTAAATCAGAAGTCTCAATATTTAATCCATTGTTAAATTTTTTATAAATCGTTATATATTTTTCAATTGATAACGAATCATTGGAATCAATATTTTTGAGCTTTATAATTCCAACTTGAAATAATGACTTATTTTTATCATTGTAGAAATATGAATTTGGAACATAAAATATAAACTCATCATCACCCTTTTTATTAATTCTTCCGACTAATTTTTCTTTAAGTGATGACGGCATTTTGGTATAATTATGTGGAATATAAAAAGAAATATTTAATGCTTCATTTATTTCTTCATTTTCCGAAAGTAATACTTTTTCTTTGTAAATATTACTTTTATCTTCAACTTTCTGATCACAAGCAAAAAGGAAAATGAGAAGTATAATAAAGAATGTGTAGTTAAGAATCAATTTCATAAATAGCCATATTTTAGTTGAATAATATTATCGAAATGATTTAAGAATATCAAATAATATTATTTGAACCTAAATGGATATTAAAACTAATTCTTTTTAAATAGTTTGTAATTTATACTATCTGTAAGTGCTTGTAATGATGCTTGAATAATATTTTCAGAAACTCCAACTGTTGACCAAGTATTATTTTTGTCTCCCGATTCAATTAATACACGCACTTTTGCTGCAGTTCCATCGCCTTCACCAAGCACGCGCACTTTGTAATCAATCAAATGAACATCATCTAATTTTGAATAAAACCTTCGTAATGCTTTGTGCAAAGCTTTATCAAGTGCATTTACTGGTCCGTGCCCTTCGGCTGCTGTGTGTTCAATTTCGCCATTTACTTCAACCTTTAAAACTGCTTCTGAATATTCAGAACCCTTGTCGTCGAACATAACATTTACTTTTGCATAAACAACATTAAAGTAGGTTGGCAGTTGGTTAAGTTCATTGCGCAGTAACAATTCGAAGGAAGCTTCTGCTCCATCAAACTGAAAACCTTTGTATTCAAGATCTTTTAGAAAATGGACAAATTTTTTATTGAATTCTTGATCATCTGGTAATTCTATTCCAAGTTTAGCAGCTTTATATCTAATATTACTCTGTCCTGATAAATCAGAAACAATAACTCGCTGAATATTTCCAACTGCATTTGGTTCAAGATGCTCATACATTCTGCTATCTTTTAACACCGAACTAACATGAATCCCCCCTTTATGAGCAAAAGCGGATTTACCGACAAACGGAGCACGAGTATTTGGAGAAACATTCATCATTTCAAAAACAAAATTTGAAAGCGAAGTAAGATTTTTTAAATCCAATTCAAATATAGTTTCTCTTTTCATTTTTAGAATTAGATTTGGAATTATTGTACAAAGGTCAGCATTACCACAACGCTCACCTACTCCATTCATTGTACCTTGAATGTGAGTTGCACCAGCTTGAACAGCGGCAATTGAATTAGCAACAGCAACTCCGCCATCGTTGTGAGCATGAATTCCAATAGGAATTTCAATTTGCTTAATCGTATTTTCTGTAATATCAAATACCTCGTGAGGAAGTGAGCCGCCATTTGTATCGCAAAGGACAATTGTATCTGCCCCACCTTTAACAGCGGCCTTACACATTTTGATAGCAAAGTTTTCATCATCCTTGTAACCATCGTAAAAATGCTCGGCATCAAAAATAACTCTGCGACCTTTTTCCACAAGAAATTTAACAGATTTGTAAATCAATTTTTCATTTTGTTCATCTGTTAATCCAAGCGTTTTTTCAGAATGGAAACGCCAAGTTTTTCCAAATATTGTTATAATTGGTGCATTTGAAACTACAAGTTTGAGTAAGTTATTATCGCTTTCAATTCTATCAGGATAACGGGCTGTTGAGCCAAACGCACATATTTTTGAATTTTTAAGTTTCAAGTTTTGAACTTTTTCAAAATATTCTTCGTCTTTTGGATTACTACCTGGCCAACCACCTTCAATAATGTTAATTCCAAATTCATCCAATCTTTTTGTTATTTCTAATTTATCATGGATGGAAACATTAACGCCTTCGCCTTGAGTACCATCTCTTAAAGTTGTATCAAATAATTCTAATTTTTTCATTTTATTTTAGATTTGAGAGATTAGATATGAGACACAAGAAATTACCAATTGTTATGTCTTAATCTTTCTCTTAATCTTACTCCTAATCTTTTTTCTAAATTCTATTTGAAAACAATAATTTAATCTATCATTCCACTTTTTCGGGCATACTTGAAAAGTCCACCAGCTGAAACTATTGGCAACACATCTCCAAGTGGATTTAAATTAAAAGTCTCTCCAGTTGTATTATTGACTAAAAGATTATTTTCAATATCAATCTTTAATACATCCCCAGTTTTAACTTTTTCATTCAATTTTTCTTTTGTTTCGTATGGAATAACAAAACCGCCATCAACAGAGTTGCGATAAAATATTCTTGCATAAGATTCTGCTATTATTACCTTTGCACCAGCTTTCTTAAGAGCGTATGGAGCATGTTCACGCGAAGAGCCGCAGCCAAAATTTGAACCTCCAACAATAATTTGATATTCTGATTCAAATTTATCTTTTTCAACAAAAGGAATGTTACCTTCTGGCAAACCAGACTTTTCTTTCGGAACACTCGAAAGAGCAAATTTACCATACATTTTAGCTTCGTTTTCATCATCCATGCTATATACAAGATGTTCAGCAGGAATTATTTGATCAGTATCAATATTATTTCCTAATACAAATGCTTTTCCAATTACTATATTTTCCATTATAAATCCATATTTACTATTAAATTACATTAAATCACGTGGGTCTGTTATAACCCCTTTAACTGCTGATGCAGCAACCGTAAGCGGTGAAGCTAAATATACTTCCGCTTGTTTGCTTCCCATTCTACCTGGAAAGTTTCTATTAGTTGTGGAAATGGTCACATCTTTTCCAACTGTTCTACCAATTGTGTCATCAGGTCCACCAAGACAAGCAGCACAAGATGATTTTGCAATAACCGCTCCAGCATTTTCAAATATCTGCTTCAGAGATTGACCTTTATACATTTCAGTTTCCAATTGCTTGGCTACTTCTGTACTTGCAGGGACAACAAAAGTTGTAACTGAAACTTTTCTTCCAAACAATATTTTTGCAGCAAACTGAAAATCTGCTATTTTTCCACCAGTACAAGAACCGATATATGCCTTTGTAATAGGAGTCCCTTCAACTTCTCTAACTGAGGCTTTGTTGTCAGGACTATGTGGCTTAGCTACTAATGGAACAAGATTTTCGACATTGTATTCATATTTACTATGATAAACAGCATCTTCGTCACTGTAAATTTTATCATAAGTTTTATTAGTCCTTTCTTGTAAATAAGCTTCTGTTACTGAATCAACTGGAATTATTCCATTCATTCCACCGCCTTCAATAGCCATATTGCAAAGAGTCATTCTTTCATTCATTGATAGCGAAAATACTGCTTCGCCATCAAACTCCATTGCACGATAAGTAGCTCCATCGGTAGTAATATCGCCGAGTATTTGCAATATTAAATCCTTGGCAGTTAGGTATTCTGGCATTTTCCCAGTGAAAGTAAATTTCATTGTTTCTGGAACTTTTTCCCAAATTTTTCCTGTACCCAAAATAAACGCAGCATCTGTATTCCCAACTCCAGTAGAAAACATTCCAAACGCACCGGAAGTACAAGTGTGTGAATCTGTTCCAATTAATACAGTTCCAGGAATATTAAATCCTTCTTCGGCAAGGGCAATATGACAAACACCTTTATAGCGCGAAGTTCCTACATCATAATAATTATCAACCTTATATTCTTCAGCAAAATTGCGAAGTATATCAACATTTCTATTTGCGTGTTTATTTGCAGTAAATATATAATGATCAGGAAAAATAACAAGTTTATCTTTATCCCATATTTTAGCATCTTTTCCAAATTCATTTTTCCATATTCCAATTGTTGGCGGCCCGCAAACATCGTGTGTCATTAACACATCTACATTTAGCCAAACATTATCACCAGGTTTAACTGATTCTTTTCCAGCTGATTTAGCAAGAATTTTTTCAGTAATTGTCATTCCCATTAATTTATCTCCTTAAATCTCACCTTTTAATTCTTCTTCATTTTGAAGTTTGTTTTTAATTCTTTCATGGTGTTCTTTTTTATTTATAGCCTGAATATATGCTTTCCCACTTGCTTCAATAATATCAGTTGATACACCAACGCCAGTATAAGAGCGATCATCTTTTCTAATTCTAACAGCAACTTCACCAAGAGCTTCTCTGCCTGCAGTTACTGAACGAACACGATATGATTCAACGGTTGGTTTTTTATCAATTGCTCTATCAATTGCATTAAATAATGCATCGACAGGACCATCACCCGTTGCAGAATCTTCATTTACTTTTCCGTCAACTTTTATTCTAACAGTTGCGGTTGGAATTGTTGAAGAACCACCAAAGACATGCATATATTTTAAGTCATAAATTGCTTCATTTCTATTTTTGGAGTCGCCCATAAGAATTCTTAAATCGTCATCATAAACTTCCTTCTTTTTATCTGCTAATTTTGTAAAGGATTTATAAATGTTATTCAAATCTTCTGGAGCAACTTTATATCCAAGTTCATCTAGGCGTGCTTTTAAACCATGCCTTCCAGAGTGTCTTCCTAAAACAATTTTTGTATTTTGCACTCCAACAGTTTCTGGTGTCATTATCTCGTATGTTTCACGATTCTTCAACATTCCGTCCTGATGAATTCCAGATTCGTGTGCAAAAGCATTTTCACCAACAATAGCTTTGTTTGGTTGAACAATAATGCCAGTATAACCAGAAACTAATTTTGAAGTGTTCATTATTTCTTTTGTATCTATTTTGCTTTCAATACCTAAAATATCTTTGCGCACTTTTAATGCCATCACAATTTCTTCAAGTGCTGCATTGCCAGCACGTTCACCAATTCCATTTATTGTGCATTCAACTTGGCGTGCACCATTCTCAATACCAGCAATGGAATTAGCAACCGCAAGACCAAGATCATTATGGCAATGCACACTAATAATTGCGTTCTCAATATTTTTAACTTTCTTTTTTAAGTATGCAATTTTTTCACCAAACTCTCTTGGGAAAGTATATCCAGTGGTATCGGGAATATTTATTGTTGTTGCACCAGCTTCAATAGCAGCTTCAATAACTTCAACAAGATAATTCAAATCGGTACGTCCAGCATCTTCTGCAGAAAATTCAACATCATCAACTAGTGATTTTGCATACTTTACCATATCATAAGACATTTTTATAATAGTTTCACGCTTTTCAGCCAGAGTTCTACCATATCTATCGTCTCCAAACTTACCAAGAATATGATAATCAGAAGTACTGGAGAATGTATGAATTCTTTTCTTCTCACCATTTTTAATTGCATCGTAAGCAGATTTGATATCAATTTCTTTTGCGCGCGCAAGTGCTGCAACTGTCACTCCAACTTCATTTGAAATGCGTTCAACGGCTTCATATTGTTCGGGAGATGAAACTGGAAATCCAGCTTCAATTACATCAACATTTAGCTTTTCAAGTTGCTTTGCAATTTCAACTTTTTCTGAAACACTTAAAGATGCTCCAGGTGATTGCTCGCCATCACGCAATGTTGTATCAAATATTATTAATTGATTATTCATTTTTCTTCCAATTAAAGTGTAAATACACTCTCTTTATTTTCTTGATAAATTATATCAAAGTTCTTGATTATCATTTCTGTCATTTTATCAGTTGATACAACATTTCCGTTATCGAGATTTATGTCAACTGTTCTAAATCCTTGGTCGAGTGTTCTTTCAATTGCTTTTTCTATCAAATCGGCTGTTTCTTTCATTCCAAATGATAAATCGAACATCATTGCAACAGAGCCAATCATGGCAATTGGATTTGCTTTATTTTGTCCTGCAATATCTGGAGCGCTTCCGTGAACTGGTTCATACAAAGCATATTTATCACCAAGGCTTGCTGATGGAAGCATACCAAGACTTCCTGTAATCATTCCAGCTATATCACTAATTATATCACCAAATAAATTTGAGGTTACAATTACGTCAAATTGGCGTGGGTCGCGAACAACTTGCATTGCCGTGTTATCCACGTACATATTATTTAATTTCACATCTGGATATTCTTTGCTAACTTCTTCAACAACTTTTCTCCAGAATTGAGATACTTCCAAAACGTTTGCTTTATCAACAGATGTTAGTACTTTTTTTCTTTTTTGTGCAACTTTAAATGCTTGATGAGCTATGCGTTCAATTTCATATTTTTCATAAACCATTGTATTGAAGCCTTTGTTTTCATCATAACCACGTGGTTCACCAAAATAGATTCCACCAGTCAATTCACGAAAAACGACAAAATCAGTTCCTAGAATTACACTTTCTTTTAGCGAAGAAGAATTAACAAAAGATGGATAAACCTTTGCTGGACGAATGTTTGTATATAATCCTAACGATTTTCTTAGCTTCAACAAAGCTGCTTCTGGTTTTAAATGATGTGCAAGATTTTCCCATTTATAGCCACCAACAGCACCTAGCAGAACAGCATCCGATTCATAACAAAGTTGAATTGTTTCATCAGTCAGTGGTGTTCCATAAGCGTCATAAGAGCATCCGCCCATAAGACTTTCAGTAGTTTCAATTGTTAAATCATATTTTTCAGCAACGTGGTGCATAAGTTTAACTGCGGCAGACATAACTTCTGTTCCAATGCCATCACCAGGTAGAAGAGTGACTTTCTTTTTCATTAACTAATCCTCATCATTTTTGTTTTTAACCCAGCTCATCATTCCACGTAATTTAGCACCAATTTTTTCTATTGGATGTTCACTGTTTTCTTTACGAAGTCTTGTCATATTAGCTTTGTCACCATTAACTTCTGCAACAAAGTTTTTAGCAAATGTTCCATCTTGAATTTCTAACAAAGCAGCCTTCATTGCTTTTTTAGATTCTGCGTTAATTATTTTTGGTCCTGTTACATATCCACCATATTCTGCTGTATCACTAACCGAATAATTCATTCTTGATAAACCACCTTCGTAATAAAGGTCAACAATTAATTTCATTTCATGCATTACTTCAAAGTAAGCAAGTTCTTCAGGATAACCAGCTTCTGTTAGTACTTCAAATCCAGCTTTAATTAATTCTGCTGAACCTCCGCAAAGGACAGCTTGTTCGCCAAATAAATCAGTTTCAGTTTCATTTTTAAAATTAGTTTCAATAACACCTGCTCTAGTTCCACCAATTCCTTTTGCCCAAGCTAAAGCCATTTCTTTTGTATTTCCAGAATAATCATTATGAATAGCTATCAAACAAGGTACACCATTCCCTTCTCTGAAAGTTCTACGTACCAAATGTCCAGGACTTTTAGGAGCAATCATCATAACATTAATTGTTTCTGGAGGAACTATTTGTTTGTAATGAATATTAAAACCGTGAGCAAATACAAGAGTATTCCCGTCTTCCATATTTTGTGCAATTTGTTCATCATAAACTTTCTTTTGATCTTGATCAGGCAAAAGAACCATAACAACATCAGCCCATTTTGAAGACGCATCAATTTCCATTACAGTCATACCTAAATCAGTTGCTTTTTTCCAAGAAGTTCCATCTTTTCTGGCACCAACAACCACGTTCATTCCACTTTCTTTTAAGTTTAATGCATGCGCATGACCTTGACTTCCGAAGCCCAAAACCGCAATTTTCTTATCCTTAAGTGATTCTAACGATGCGTCACTATCATAATATGCTTTCATTTTTTGTTTCCTTATTTTTTATTAATATATTCATTTTGGGGTCTAATTTGCTCACCTCTTTTTAGAGCAACCGTACCAGAACGAGCCATTTCAATAATTCCAAAAGGCATTAGAACGTTAATTATTGCATCAATTTTTTCTGGAGGTCCAGTAATTTCAAGCATCATAGTTTTATTGTTTATATCAACTATTTTACCACGAAATATATCGTTAATGTTTTTAATTTCTTCAATTCCACTTTTTTGCAGACTAACAGTAATAAGAGCTAATTCCCTTTCGGTTCTTGCTTGTCCAGTTAATTCAGTTACTTTTATTGTATCAATTAATCTATTTAATTGTTTTACAATTTGGTCAATTAATTGTACATCTCCGGATGTAACAATTGTCATTCTGGAAATATCTTTTTGTTCTGTTTCTCCAATAGAAATACTATGAATATTAAAACCTTTTGCACTAAACATTGTAGCAACTCTATCAAAAGCTCCAAAAGTATTTTCTACTAAAACTGATATTGTGTGTCTCATATTATCATCCTCTTAGGGTTTAATCTTTTTAAAATCATGTCTGTAATTGTGCCCCCAGATGGAACCATTGGAAATACTAAATCTTCTTTAGCAACTTTAAATTCAACAAGTGTGGGTCTATCTTTAATTGCAAATACTTTATCAAGAATTCCATCAACTTCTTCTGGGCTATCAGTTGAAAAAGATTCAATTCCAAAAGCTTCACCAAGTGCTGTAAAATTAGGATTACTTTCTCGTAAATCTGTAAAACTATATTTCTCTTCATGAAATAATTCTTGCCATTGTCTAACCATTCCAAGAAAGCCATTATTCATTATAAAAAATTTAATTGGCAGTTTATGGTAAACAGCAGTAGTAAGTTCTTGAATATTCATCTGAAAACCACCATCACCGTTTATTGAAACAATTGGTCTATCTTTAATTCCAAAAGCAGCACCAATAGAAGCAGGAACAGAAAAGCCCATTGTACCTAAGCCGCCGCTACAAACATGTGAGTTTGGATTGTTAAATTTATAATATTGTGCAACCCACATTTGATGTTGCCCAACATCAGAAACAATAATTGCTTCACCTTTAGTCTTTTCTGAAATTCGTTCAATAACATATTGAGTGCGTAATTTATTATCAGGTCTAACATATTCTAATGGGCAAGCTGTTTTCCATTTGTCTATTTGATCCCACCATTCATCTTCTCGCGGCTTATCTGAAAGTTCAGCTAATAATTCAGTAAGTATAATTTTAGCATCACCTACTATTGGTAAATCTACAATTACATTTTTATCAATTGCTGTTGGGTCAATATCAATATGTATTTTATAAGCGTTACTTGCAAATGTCTCAGTATTTCCGGTAACTCTATCATCAAAACGAGCACCAACGGCAATAAGAACATCGCAATTATTTACTGCTTGGTTAGCATAATATGTTCCATGCATTCCCAGCATTCCTATAAATAAAGGGTCTATTCCTGGAAATGAACCTAATCCTAATAGAGTATTGGTAACTGGAATATTATTTTTTCGTGCAAATTCTGTCAACTCCTTTGAAGCATTGGACATCAGCACTCCGCCACCAACATATAGTAAAGGACGTTTAGCTTTTTTTATAACTTCTACAGCCTTTTTTATTTGATTTATATTTCCATTTAATGTTGGTTTATAACCTCGAATTTCAATGCTTTCTGGATATTCATATTCACATTGAGCAGCTATTACATCTTTTGGCAAATCAACAAGCACTGGACCAGGTCTTCCAGTTGAAGCAATGAAAAAAGCTTTCCTAATAACCGATGCCAAATCTTTTACATCTCGCACCAAGAAATTATGTTTTGTAATTGGACGAGTAATTCCAACAATATCAGCTTCTTGAAAAGCATCATTTCCAATCAACTTTGACGGAACTTGACCAGTGAAAACAACTAAAGGAATTGAGTCCATATATGCATCCGCAATTCCAGTAACGGTGTTTGTAGCTCCAGGTCCAGATGTAACAAGCACAACACCAGGTTTTCCTGTTACACGAGCATAGCCTTCTGCAGCGTGAGTTGCACCTTGCTCATGTCGAGTTAAAATATGTTCAAGAAAATCAATGTCATATAATTTCTCATATAACTTTATAGTTGCTCCACCAGGATAACCAAATATTTTTTCTACTCCTTCTAATCTAAGGGATTCAAAAAATATATCTGCTCCAGTCATCATTTGTTTTTTATTATTCATAAAATTACCTTTATTTAATAATTTTTATTTTATTCTAAGAACTGCACCTTTACTAGCAGATGTTACCATTTTTGAATAACGTGCTAAGTAACCTTTTTTTATTTTTGGTTCAAAATCTGGTATTAATTTTAACCTTTCATTTATTTCATTATCTGTTAATTCAACTTCTAAAATCTTATTTGGAATGTCTATTGAAATAATATCTCCATTTTTCAATGCTGCTATTGGTCCCTTTTCAGCTGCTTCTGGAGAAATATGTCCAATACATGCTCCACGAGTGCCACCTGAAAATCTTCCATCGGTTAATAAAGCTACTTTATCTCCAAGTCCCATTCCCATTATTTCACTAGTTGGGGCAAGCATTTCAGGCATTCCAGGACCACCTTGCGGACCTTCATATCTAATTACTACAACATCACCAGCTTGAATCTCTTTATTTCTAATTCCAGTAAGTGCCCCATCTTGTGATTCATAAATCCTAGCTGGACCTTTATGAACCAACATTTTAGGATTTACAGCCGCTGTTTTAACAATTGAACCTTCAGGTGCAAGGTTGCCAAAGAGAACAGCCAGGCCGCCTTTACTTGAATATGGGGATTCAATACTTTTTATTACATTCTTATTTTTAATTTGGCTATTCTTGATGTTTTCACCAAGAGTTTTCCCTGTTACTGTTAATCTATCAAGTGCTAAAATATTTGGAACTTTTGATAACTCGTTTAATATTGCTGAAATACCCCCAGCTTCATCAACGTCTTCCATGTGAACAAATGGCGATGCAGGGCTGACCTTACAGATATAAGGCACTTTATCAGCAAGAACATTTAATTCTTTTAAATCAAAATCAATTCCAGCTTCAATAGCAATAGCAATTGTATGAAGTATTGTATTTGTGCTTCCACCCATTGCCATATCAAGGGCAAATGCGTTCATAAACGTTTCGCGTGATAAAATATCGCTTGGCTTAATATCATCTTTAACCAAATTCATAATCTGTTTTGCAGCAGATACAGCTAATTCTTTTCTTCTAGGGTCAACTGCTAATATTGAACCATTTCCTGGCAAAGCCAAACCAAGGGCTTCCATTAAACAATTCATAGAGTTTGCGGTAAACATCCCAGAACAAGAGCCACAAGTTGGGCAGCTTACAGTTTCAAGCTCAAGGAGAGTTTCTTCATTAATTTCACCTGTTTTAAATTTTCCAACGCCTTCAAATACTGAAACTAAATCTGTTTTATCACCTGCAGCCGTAACGCCGGCTTTCATGGGGCCTCCGGAAACAAATATAGTTGGAACGTCAATTCTTACAGCTGCCATTAACATTCCAGGCACTATTTTATCACAATTAGTAATACAGATAATTCCATCCAAACGATGCGCTTCAACAACAGTTTCAACACTATCGGCAATAAGTTCTCTGCTTGGAAGTGAATAGCGCATTCCAATGTGCCCCATTGCAATTCCATCATCAACACCAATTGTATTAAATTCAAAAGGAATTCCACCAGATTCTCGAATTGCATCTTTTATTATTTTCCCATATTCTTGTAAATGAACATGCCCGGGTATTAAATCTATATATGAGTTTACAACACCAATAAACGGTTTATTAAAATCTTCGTTATCTTTTATTACACCGGTTGCTCTTAACAAACTTCGATGTGGAGCTTTTTCGAAACCTTTTTTGATTAAATCTGATCTCATAATTTTCCTTAATTTTAATCCAACAAAAATATAACTTACTTGGTTCAGGTTAATCCTGAAATCTTTAAGATGTGAAATTTAAATGAAATGAAATCCGGATTAACTTTATATTATTTAGCCTACGAGTAAAATACTCAGTAGGCTCAGAATAATAATTCCGAGTAGATTATTAATTATAATTGGTTGGTTACTTAAAACATTATACAAAAATACATTACTGTTTTTTAGTGCTTTATTTTGGCTATATGTACTTTGATTTTGCATAATTCCTAAATTTGTTTTTTAAAATATATATCAAGTATTGTTTTAAGTCAAATATATTGTTAATATATTTATTAACGCACCTATATACGTTGGTTTTATACATTTATCATGAATATTTATCCTATAATATTTTACAAGTTTTACACTATAAGATTTAATGCTTGACAAGATATCGATTTATCTATATTTTAGCACTCAAGTTTTCAAGTTCTTTTTAGTATTTATTTATCAAGAAAGGCTGAGGGATAGGCCCTGCGAAGCCTTAGCAACCTGATTTTTTTTATTCAAGGTGCTAATTCCTACCCATTTTTTGGGATAGATAAGAGAAGTAATACATTTTTAAACCTCTTTAGGAATTTCTTAAAGAGGTTTTTTTATTTTAAACAAACAACATTACTGGAGGTAATAATGTCAAATACATATAAGTTTGAAACGCTGCAATTACACGCTGGTCAAGAACCAGATTCTGCCACAAATTCTCGTGCTGTTCCAATTTATCAAACAACTTCATATACTTTTAATGATGCTCAACATGCTGCAGATTTATTTGATTTGAAAGCTTTTGGAAATATTTACACACGTATTATGAATCCAACAACAGATGTTTTTGAAAAAAGGATTGCTGCGCTCGAAGGTGGAGTAGCAGCACTTGCAACTTCTTCTGGAATGGCTGCTCAATTTTTAGCAATTACTACCATTGCCGAAGCAGGTGATAATATTGTTTCAACTAATCTGCTTTATGGTGGTACATATAATCAATTTAAGGTTACTTTACCGCGTTTAGGAATAAATGTAAAATTTGTTATTGGTGATAATCCAGAAGATTTTGAAAAACTTATTGATGAAAAAACAAAAGCACTTTATATTGAAACAATAGGAAATCCTAAATTAAACATACCTAAAATAGATGAAATTGCAAAAATAGCACATAAAAATGGAATCCCTTTAATTGTTGATAACACATTTGGGGCTGGTGGTTTTTTGGCTCGTCCAATTAAGCATGGTGCTGATATTGTTACCGCATCTGCAACTAAATGGATTGGTGGACATGGAACATCTATTGGCGGAGTTATTGTTGATTCTGGTAATTTTGATTGGGGCAGTGGTAAATTTCCTACATTTACAGAACCATCACCAGGGTATCATGGTTTAGTTTTTAATGATGTTTTTGGAAAAGGCTCAGATTTTGGCAATATTGCTTTCATAATTCGTGCAAGAGTTGAAGGACTTCGTGATTTAGGACCAGCAATTAGTCCTTTTAATTCATTTTTATTACTTCAAGGAGTTGAAACATTATCTTTAAGAGTTGAGCGACATAGTGAAAACGCATTAAAGCTTGCAAAACACCTTGAAGCTCATCCTCAAGTTGATTGGGTTTGGTATCCTGGTTTGGAAAATCACCCATCACACGAAAATGCTAAGAAATACTTAAACAATGGATTATATGGTTCGATGATAGCATTTGGAATAAAGGGTGGTGCAGAAGCTGGTAAAATTTTTGTTAATAATGTAAAATTAGCTTCGTTATTAGCAAATGTTGGTGATGCTAAAACTTTGGTTATTCACCCAGCTTCAACAACTCATCAACAGCTTTCGGAAGATGAGCAAATAAAATCTGGAGTTTTACCAGAAATGATTCGTGTTTCTGTTGGAATTGAAAATATTTTAGATATAATTGAAGATTTTGAGCAAGCAATTGAGAAATCGCAAAATATTAATAACTAATTTGAGAATAGTCATTACAAATCTCGTTCTTTTAGATGAAGTAATCTATTACAGATTACTTCATCCACATAATGAACATCTCGTAATGACATAAAAACTGTCTAGAACAAATAAAATGATTTCGAAAACAAAAATAGTTAGTCTTTTTAATTTTAATGATCCGCTTAAATTTGAGACTGGGGAAATCCTATCCCCAGTTCAAGTGGCTTATCAAACTTATGGTGAACTAAATAGTGAGGGGACAAATGCTATTTTAGTTTGTCATGCGCTAACAGGAAATGCGCACGCTGCCGGAATAATGAATGAAATTGAAACAGACATAAATAGTAATCCCGATTTATTGAAAAAATATTCAAAAATTAATAAAGGTAAAGTTGGATGGTGGAATTCGTTAATTGGTGAAAATAAAGTATTAGATACAAATAAATACTTTATAATTTCCTCCAATATTCTTGGAAGTTGTTATGGCACAACTGGTCCAGTTTCGATTAAAAATATGTTTAATAGAAAATATGGATTGGACTTCCCCACCGTTACTGTTCGTGATATGGTACGAGTTCAAAGAAAATTGCTTGAATATTTGGGTGTAAATAAATTAAATACTGCAATTGGCGGTTCGCTTGGCGGAATGCAGGTGCTAGAATGGGCTGCAATGTATCCTGAAATGCTTGAATCTATTATTCCAATTGCGACATCAGCGCAACATTCTGCATGGGCAATTGCATTAAATCAAGCTTCACGACAAGCTATTGAGAACGACCCCGAGTGGCATAAAGGTAATTATAAAGAGCAACCATTGGAAGGACTTTCTTTAGCACGTAAAATTGCAATGATTAGTTACAGAAGTTTCGATTCGTTCAACTCAAAATTTTCTCGTGAGCGAAAGGATAAAAAAGCTGACAAATTAGATAAAAAGAATATATTCCAAATTGAGAGCTATTTAAATCATCATGGTGTGAAAATTAATGAGCGGTTTGATGCAAATACTTATTTGTATTTAAGTAACGCTATGGATTTACACGATGTAGCTTTAAATAGAGGTGAACTAAAAAATGTTTTAGGAAGTATTAAAGTTCCAACTCTTTCAATAGGAATTTCATCTGACATATTATACCCACCACAAGAACAAAAAGATATTGCCGAAATGATTCCAAACTCAACATATGCCGAAATTAATTCCATTCACGGACACGATGCATTCTTAATTGAATTTGAGCAAATTGAAAAAATTGTAAGCGATTTTTTTATTAAAAACCGAATTTAGAATTTACTCCAAATTTGGTTTTATTCTTCAAATTATTATATATTTATTTAATTTTATCATAAAAACAAAGTATTAGTTAACCCAAAGCTACATCAAGAAACATCATAACTGCAAAACCGAGCATTGCTCCAACAGTTGAGAAATCAGTTTCATGTCCCGTTTGAGATTCGGGAATAAGTTCTTCCACAACAACAAAAATCATTGCACCAGCTGCAAAAGATAACGCATATGGTAAAATAGGTTGAACTGAAATAATTAAATAAGCACCCAAAACTCCAGCAATAGGTTCAACCATTCCAGAAAGTTGACCATAATTAAATGCTTTTAATCTTGAAAACCCTTCGCGTCTTAATGGAATTGAAACCGCAGCACCTTCTGGAAAGTTTTGTAATCCAATACCAATTGCCAAAGCAATTGCCCCTGCTAAAACTGCTGGTTCAGGGTTAAAAGCCAGAGCTCCAAATGCAACTCCAACCGCAAGTCCTTCTGGAATATTGTGGAGAGTTATTGCTAAAACTAAAAGAACGCTTCTTTGCCAAGGAGTTTTAATTCCCTCAGCTTTATCAACTGCCAAATTCATGTGAACGTGTGGCAAAATTCTATCCACTGTAAAAAGAAATGCTCCACCAGCTAAAAATCCAACCACTGCAGGAATCCAGCCAGTAGTTCCACTCGCTTCTGACATTTCAATTGCTGGTGCTAATAATGACCAAAAACTTGCCGCAATCATAACTCCAGCTGCAAATCCAAGCATTATATTTAAAACTCGTTTGTTAATAGATTTAAAAAAGAAAACCATTGATGAGCCTAATGCTGTAACTCCCCAAGTAAAAAGAGTTGCCAAAAGTGCTAGTAATATTGGATTATATTTAAGTAACCACTCAAAATTCATATAAATATTCCTTTAATTAAATTACATAATTGGAAATATCGAAATTAAGCAATCTTAGTATCAATAATCAAATTTTAGTAAAGTTAAAAATATTAAATATGTATTTAGGGATTTAAAGAAAAACCCAATCGCAATGATTGGGTTTTTTAATTTTTAACTAATTAGACTTATAAACTTCATCAGCTAATTCCATACCCCTATTTAGAGCATCAGTATTTAATGGAATTAAATTATGATATCTTTCTGGAAGAACTTCTTTAAGTCCTTTGATAATATTTTCGAACTTGATTATTGGTTTTTTCTTCAAAAAAGCACCAAGGATAATCATATTCATAATTTTAGTGTTTTTCATTTTAGCGGCTTCAGCACTTGCTGGAATTCCAACAATATTAATATCTGTTCTTGTTGGTGGAATAATAATATTTGTGCTTTCATAAATCAATAAACCACCTGGTTTAACCATGCTTTCAAATTTATCAGCAGAAGGTTGATTAAGAGCAATTACAGTATCAAATTTGGAAACAATTGGAGAACTAATTTTGCTATCACTTACAATAGCAATGCAGTTTGCAGTACCGCCTCTCATTTCTGGTCCATAAGAAGGCATCCAACTAATTTCTTTTTTTTCCATCATTCCTGAATAACTTAAAATCAAACCCATTGAGAGAACACCTTGTCCACCAAATCCAGCAATTAAAACTTCTTCAGTCATTTTAAACCTCCTTCTCATTTGGTACTTTTAAATCTCCAAGTGGATAAAAAGGAAGCATATTTTCATCCAGCCATTTATTTGATTCAACCGGAGTCATTTTCCAGTTTGAAGGACAGTTTGATACAATTTCAATAAAACAAGTTCCTTTATTCAATTTTTGATACTCAAATCCTTTTTGAATTGCTTTTTTGGCTCTACGTACGTTTAAAGGTTTATGAACTGATTGACGAGTAACATAATATGTACCTGGAAGTTGAGCTACTAAATCAGTTATTTTCAAAGGATATCCCATTGATTTAGTATCTCTTCCAAAAGGAGATGTTGTTGATTTCATATTAGGAAGAGTTGTAGGAGCCATTTGTCCACCAGTCATTCCATAAATACCATTATTAATAAAAATAATAAGAATATTTTCGCCTCTGTTACAAGTATGAATAGTTTCACCAGTGCCAATTGCAGCAAGATCTCCATCGCCCTGATAAGAAAATACATATTTTTCTGGAAACACTCTTTTAATTCCTGTTGCAGCTGCTGAAGCTCTGCCATGAGCGGCTTCGGAAAAATCAACACCAATATAATTATAAGCAAATACTGAACAACCAACTGGAGCAACGCCAATTGTTTCTTCAACTATTCCTAGTTCATCTATTACCTCAGCAATAAGTCTATGTGTAACGCTATGCCCACAACCTGGACAATAGTGCATTTCAACATCTAATAATGATTCTGTTTTTTCAAAAACGACAGTTTTAATTGTATCTAATGTTTCTACATTCATAATTTTCCTCCTGCAATATAATTTTCAAGAGCTTCAAGAATTTCATCTGGAGCTGGAACAATTCCACCCATTCTACCATAAAATTCAACTGGTACTTTTCCATTAACACTCAATTTAACATCTTCAACCATTTGACCAGCATTCATTTCAACATCAAGAATTCCTTTAATTTTTTTAGAATATGAATCAATTTGCTTAGATGGAAATGGGAATAATGAAATTGGACGAAAAACGCCAACTTTTATACCTTTTTCACGTGCAAGTTCAGCGGCTTTTGTACAAATGCGGGCAACTAATCCAAAGGCAGTAATAATATAATCAGCATCATCACACATTATTTCTTCAAAACGAATTTCATTTTCTTCAATTAATTTGTATTTTTTTTGAAGATGGATATTTATTTCTTCCATTTTATCTGGTTTAATATGCAACGAAGTAATAACATTATGAGCTCTATTCTTGGGTTTTCCAACAAGAGCCCAATCTAATTTATCAAATTTTCTTTCTTGTTGTTCAAAAAATTCAACCTTTTCCATCATTTGTCCAAGTGCACCATCGGATAGAATCATAACTGGATTGCGATACTTAAATGCTAATTCAAACGATAATTTTACAAAATCAGACATTTCTTGAACAGATGCTGGAGCAAGGACAATTAAACGATAATCGCCGTGACCACCACCTTTAACTGATTGAAAGTAATCGCTTTGTGCTGGTTGGATTGTGCCGAGACCCGGACCACCACGCTGTACGTTAACAATTAAACAAGGTAATTCTGCCGAAGCTATATATGAAATGCCTTCCTGCATTAAACTAATTCCAGGACTTGATGAAGATGTCCAAACTTTTTTACCGGTTCCAGCAGCTCCATAAACCATGTTTATTGACGCAACTTCACTCTCGGCTTGAAGAACAACCATTCCAGTTCTTTTTTCCGCTTCACGACTTAGGTATTCAAGAACTTCCGATTGCGGTGTAATCGGATATCCAAAATAAGCATCTGCGCCAGCTCTAATTGCAGCTTCTGCTAATGCTTCATTCCCTTTCATTAATTTTATCATTTGTCCACCGTTACTGTTATGTTTCCAGTTACATTTGTAATTGTTGCTATTTGCTCTTTCTTTTGCTTTGTTTCTCTAAAAACTGTTATAACAGCGTCTGGACAAACAAGAGCACAATTGGTACAACCTGTACATGAATCAGTTATTTTCACTGCATAAAGATAGCCCTTTTTGTTAACTACTTTAGACATTGCAATCACGTCTTCTGGACAAGCGTCCATGCAAATTTCACAACCTTTGCATTTTTCGATATTGATTAAAATATCGCCTTTCGCTTTAGCCATATTAGTCTCCTATAAAATCAGTTTAAACTAAAAAAGGTTACTATTTACAGTAACCTTTTACAATGTACAATTGTATTTTCAATAATTGAAATAATATTTGTGAGAATTATGTTGTTTAAATGTTTCATATCACTTTTTAGTTTGGGTTAAATACTTCACAAACCATAAATAAAATTGCACTAAAATTTACACCTAAATTAAGCAAAAGTTTGCTTTTAACAAAAAAAGTTGAAATTTCTTTTTATGCATATTTATTCATTTAATTAATAATTTTGGTTGATAATAGTAAATCTATTTTTGTAAATCACTTAAAAGACATAATTGTAATGTTTATGGATATAATTGCAATATTGTGCAATTATATCCATAAAATATTTTATAACAAATTGGCATGTTTTTCTGCATGGTAAGAACTACGAACAAGTGGTGAAGATTCTACTGCTAAGAAACCCAATTTTAATCCAACTTCATTGTAGTAGGCAAATTCATCTGGTGTTACAAATCTATCAACAGGAAGATGATCTTTTGTTGGTTGCAAATATTGACCAATTGTCATAATGTCGCAACCATGCATACGAAGGTCTTTCATTATTCCAATTACTTCATCTTTTGTTTCACCAATTCCAACCATAATTCCGCTTTTTGTTCTGAGTCCTTTATTTTTAAACCATTTTATTAATTCTAGACTTCTTTTATAATTTGCTTGCGGACGAACAGCATGATAAAGTCTTTCAACTGTTTCTAGATTGTGATTTAATACGGTTGGTGGATGTTCCATTATTAAATTAAATGAATTTTCATCACCCTTGAAATCAGGTATTAATATTTCAATTGTTGTGAGAGGAAGTTTTTCGTTTAACAATTTAATTGTTTCTGAAAAGATTTTAGCACCACCGTCTTTTAAGTCGTCTCTATCAACGGATGTAATTACAACATGCTTAAGTCCCAATTCAACGGATGATTCTGCAACTCTTCTTGGTTCATCTAAATCCAATTCATTTGGAACTCCAATTTTAACATTGCAAAAACCACAGCTACGCGTACAAGTATCGCCAAGAATCATAAATGTAGCTGTCCTGCTATTCCAACATTCTGATAAATTGGGACATTTTGCTTCTTCACAAACTGTATTTAACGATGATTTTCGCATTAATTGCAAAACCTCATTATAATTATCACCACTTGGTAAACGCACTTTTAACCAATCTGGTCTTCTGCCTAATTCTGGTTTTGATTTTTCAATTTGCTCTTTGTATTCTTTTTGGTGCTTATTTATTTTTTGCATAATTTTTATTTAATGGCTTAATTTTATCTTTCCCAAGAACTTTAAATATTTGAGAAATCAAAATTTTCCAATCTTTGTTTTATTGAATTAAGAAATTTTCCACCGAGCATTCCATCAATTAGTCTGTGATCGTGACTAATTGTAAGATACATCATTGGTTTAATTGCAATTGTGTCCATTCCATCAACATCAACAACTACTGTTTTTTTATCAACTGAACCAACACCAAGAATCGCGACTTCTGGTTGATTTATAATTGGAGTTCCAAATTGAACGCCAAATACACCATAATTTGATATTGAAAATGTTCCGTTTTTAACATCATCTGGAACTAAACCTTTATTACGAGCTTTATTTCCTAAAGATGCAATTTCTTTTGCCAATCCCCTTGCACTCAAATTTTCAGCATTTTTAATATTTGGGACAATCAATCCATTTGGCTCAACTGCAACCGCAATTCCAAGATTTACATTTTTTTTCATTACAATTTTATCACCATCAATTTGAGAATTTATTAATGGAAATTCCTTAATTGCATTGATTACTGCATGGGAAATAAATGTTAAATATGTAAATTTTACATTTTCCTCTTCGGCAAACCTTTTTTTGTTTGCTTTCAAAAAATTGTAAAGTTTGCTCATATCAACCTCTGTTACTGATGAAACATGAACAGAAGTGTCACGACTTTTAATCATGTGTTCCATAATCCGTTTGCGAGTTGCATCCATTGGAATTAGTTCATCTTCGGAATTTGCTGTAATGATTGGTGCAGATTTTACTAATTTTTCTTTATTATTTACAAATTGTAAAATATCGTTTTTTGTAATTCGTCCATTTAATCCAGTTCCAGCAATTTTTTCAACTTCACTTATTGGAATATTTTCTTTGTTAGCAATGCTCAAAACTAAAGGCGATAAAAATTTATTGGATTTATCTTTTTCAACTTTTGTTTGTTTTTCTTCAGTTTGAGGCACCTCTTCAATATTTTCATCCTCAACTGATTGAGTATTTCCAGCACTTTTTTCATCAGAAATCACAACTTGAGTTGAATCAGTTTCAATTATTGCAACTACTGTATCAACTAAAACCGTCTCCTGTTCCCCAACTAATATTTCTACCAAAATTCCATCAACTGGACTTGGGATTTCTGTATCCACTTTATCTGTGGTTATTTCGTAAATTATTTCATCTTTTTGAACCTTGTCGCCAACAGATTTTAGCCAAGCAATTATAGTTCCTTCCGTTAAACTTTCGCCCATTTTGGGCATTAGTATATCTATTTTCATAATTTAACTCCAATTTTCACTTTAATATTTCAACAATTCTTTAAGCGAATTGTAAATTTTTTCTCTATTTGGAAGAATATCATTTTCTAGAATTGGATGATAAGGAACAAATGCATCTTTGCCCGCAACACGTTTTACTGGTCCATCCAGATATTCAAAACAGTTTTCAGTTATTCGCGCTACAATTTCAGCACCAAATCCAGCAGTTAAAGTATCTTCGTGAATTACAATTGCTTTGCCAGTTTTTTTAACTGATTCAAAAATTGTTTTTTCATCAAGTGGATTTATAGTTCTAATATCAACAATTTCAACAGAAAATCCCTCTTCACGTAATTTGCGAACTGCAAAATTTGTTTCGTGAACCATTGCTCCATAAGTTATAACGGATAAATCATTACCTTCAGTGACAACATTGGCTTTACCAAATGGAAGTAAATAATCAGAATCGGGTTCTGGTGAACTTGCATAACTTTGTCTGTAAAGTCCTTTATGCTCAAGGAAAATAACTGGATCATTTAGACGAAGTGCAGTTTTAAGCAAACCTTTTGCATCCGAAGCATTTGAAGGATATGCAATTAAAAGTCCAGGAATATGGGCAAAAAATCCTTCAATATTTTGGCTATGATAAGGTCCGCCATGAATATAGCCTCCAACGGGAACGCGATAAACCATTGGCACGGAAAATTTGTTATTTGAACGATAACGAATTGCAGCAAGTTCATCACGAATTTGCATAAACGCGGGCCAAATATAATCGCCAAATTGAATTTCAGCCAGAGGTTTCATTCCAGTTAAAGCAAGCCCAATGCCAACACCAGCAATTGAAGCTTCGGCAAGCGGCGAATTAAAAACACGCTTTGGTCCAAACTTTGTTGAAAGTCCTTTAGTTGCTGTAAAAACTCCACCTTTATGATCTACAACATCTTCACCAAAAAGAATAATTTTTTCGTTTCGTGTCATTTCCTCAACCAGTGCGTGGTTAATTGCGTCAACAAGAACAATAGGATTTCCAGAGGGACGTGTTTTTTCATATTCCAAACTTTCGCGTAAACCACTCTCGTCTAAAACAAATTTATCGGCATCCTCGCCATTTGGATCTTCCAAAGCTAATGCAAAATCAGCCGCAGATTCAACTAATTTTTTCATTTCGGCATTTATATTGTCTATTTCTGTTGAGGACAAAATACCATCGGCGATAATTTTTTCGGTAATAAGTTTTAATGGATCTTTTTCTTTATCCGCATCAATTGATTCTTTTTCTCTGTATTTACGTTGGTCGTCAGAAGATGAGTGCGATTCTAATCTAACAACATGTGCCTCAATAAGAACTGGACCTTTGCCAGAGCGTGCGTATTCAAAAGCTTTTTTTGCTGCATTTGCAGATTCTTCAAAATTAGTTCCATCAATTGATAAGCGTAAAAGTCTGTCAAATCCAGCCATCATATGCGCAATTGATGAATCTAATCCGCCACTTTGATCATGTACCGGAACAGAAATTGCATATTTATTATTTTCAATTACAAAAACTACTGGCAATTTTTCTCTACTTGCCCAATTAACTGCTTCGTGAAATTCACCTTGGCTTGTAGTTCCTTCGCCACTGCTTACATAAGTTACAGCACCAGTATTATTTAATTTTGCCGATAATGCAGTTCCAACAGCTTGTAAAAACTGAGTTCCTGTAGGACTTGATTGCGCTGGAATATTTAATTCTGTTGATGCCCAATGACATGGTAATTGCCTTCCACCAGACATTGGATCATTTTTTTTTGCCAACATGTGTGAAAAAATGTCATTTAAATTATCATCAATGGCAATCATAAATGCCAAATCTCTATAATAAGGAAATGCCCAATCTATTCCTTTTTTCATTTCTAATGCACATGCAACTTGAATAGCCTCATGACCAGCAGGTGACATGTGGAAAAATGATTTACCCTGCTTCAATAAGTTCATTACTTTTTTGTCAGTAAATCTAGTTTTTGCAATTAACTTTAATGCCTCTATTAAATCTAATTTATTTTTTTTATTTGAAGTAGTCACAACCATCTCTCTTTCTAAAATAATTTTTTAAATTAACAATTTGCAATCACTCATTTGTAGTGCTGTGTTACATTTGTAATGTCATTTCGAATCCCCATGCCGACTTGTCGGGATTGGCGGGGTGAGAAATTTAACCCCGCACATATTGAGATTTCTCAGTCGCGCAAAACGCTTCTTCGAAATGACAACCTTAGTATTTACGACATTACTTAATTAACATAACACTATCTTATTATAATTAAAAATTTCACAAAAATTATTAACTATTTTTTTCTTCACTAAATTCAAGTCGACATTTTTATTTAGCTCAATACTTAAAGAAGTTACCCCTTTATCCATAATTCCACAAGGTATAATTCCATTAAAAAAATCCATATTTGTATTTATATTAAATGCAAAACCGTGCATTGTAATCCAACGGCTAACTTTAATACCAATTGCACAAATTTTGTTGTTTCCAACCCAAACTCCAGTATGGTCATCATTTCGCTCGCCATTAACTCCAAATTCCAATAATGTTTGAATAATTACTTCCTCAAGCGTTCGCAAATATTTGTGAGTATCTTTTTGCCAAAGCGAAAGATTGATTATTGGATATCCGACAATTTGTCCTGGTCCGTGATATGTTATATCACCACCTCTATCAATATTATAAATAGCAATGTTTTTTTGCTGCAATTCCACATCAGAAAAAAGAAGATTCGCCTTGTTTGAAGATTTTCCTAAAGTATAAGTATTTGAATGTTCCAACAACAATAAAGTATCGCTTACCTCGTTGGATAATCTCTTATTAAAAATCTCGTGTTGTAAATTCCAAGCTTTCTGATAATCAATATGTCCTAAATCAGAATAGGACAGAGTTCTATATGTGAATTGCTTTTCCATCGGCATCTTCCGCTGCTTCCATAATTATTTCTGAAAGAGTTGGATGAGCGTGAATAGTATTTCCAATTGATTCATTTGTTGCTTCAAGTGATTTAGCAATTCCAAGTTCGGCAATCATTTCTGTAGCTTCTGGTCCAATAATGTGAGCACCAAGAAGTTCGCCATATTTTTTATCAAATATAAGTTTTGCAAAACCTTCTCTTTCACCAATTGCTGCAGCTTTTCCACTTGCAGATAAAGGGAATTTACCAATTTTAATTTTAAGTCCTAAAGCAATAGCTTTTTCTTCAGTAAAACCAATACTAGCAACTTGAGGCTGTGAATAAGTGCAACCAGGAACATTTGAGTAATCAATGTCTGGAATATTTTTTCCGTGAATTTTTTCAATACAATGAATTCCTTCGGCTGAAGCAACGTGAGCTAAACAAGGCTGACCAATTACATCGCCAATTGCAAAAATTCCACTAACATTTGTCTGGTAATTCGATTTATCAACCACAATATTTCCGCGTTCAGTTTCAATTCCAAGTTCTTCAAGACCAATATTTTCAGAATTTGGGGAAACTCCAATTGCGTTTAATGCTTTCTCGGCTGTTAATTCAATTTTTTCACCATCTTTATCAATTGATACTAAAACTTTTCCATCCACAACTTTTACACTTTCAACTTTTGTGGATAAATAGAACTTAACTCCACGTTTTGTTAAACTCGTTTGCAACAATGATGAAACTTCTTTATCCTCAAGCGGAAGAACAGAATCTAACATTTCAATAACTGTTACTTTTGTTCCAATTGTGGAATAAAAATATGCGAATTCAATTCCAATAACACCAGCTCCAATAATTATAAGTTCCTTTGGCTGCTCGGCTAAAGACATTGCTTCACTACTTGTAATAATAAATTCGCGATCAACATGAATTGTAGGAATTGATTTTGGTCTTGCACCAGTTGCAATTATAATTTTATCGGTAATTACAGTTTCAACTATTTTGCCTTCAGAATCGATTATATCAATTCCCTTTTCAGAATTTAGCTTTCCAAAACCTTTAACTCTACCAATATTATTTTTTTTGAAAAGATACTCAACGCCTTTAACAATTTTCTTGGAAACATTTCTGCTTCGTTTTATTGTTTTTGGAAAATCGAAACTTACATTTTCGACATTAATTCCAAAATCTTTTGACGAATTTGCAACTAAATCATAAACTTCTGCACTTTTTAATAATGCTTTTGTAGGAATACAACCCCAATTTAGACAAACTCCACCAAGATTTTCCTTTTCAATAACTACAGTCTTATAACCCAACTGTGATGCTTTTATTGCTGCAACATATCCTCCAGGACCGCCACCAAGAATTGCAATATCGTATTTGTTTGACATAAATATTTCCTATTCTAATTATACAAATATACTTAATCTACTCGTTAAAATAAAACCTTTTGTCCTAGTTTGCACTTTGTAGCATAGATTAGTAATCTGTGCAAAAATATTTTTAATTGGAAGTCGTTAGTTCATACTATCTCACGATTCACGACTAACGACTCTCGTTTTAAGAATTAATTCTATCTATTATTCCACCAGCTAACACATATCCGCTATTATCATAAATAACTAACGATTGTCCAGGAGTAATTGCACTTTTGGGCAAAATGAATTTAAGCTGTATTTCATTTTCCGTTGATTTGACAATTTCAGCTTCTGAGCCTTTATCGGAATATCTAATTTTTGCAATTACTTGCATTCCTTCTTCCAAAATTGATTTGCTCACATAGTTAATTTGATTAGCAAAAACATTAAATTCCAGAAGCTCATCTTTATCAGCTAATTCAATTATATTGTTTTTTACATCAATGTTTTTGACATAAACTGGAGTTCCGAGAGCAATTCCAAGTCCTTTTCTTTGTCCAACAGTATAAAAAGGAATTCCGTGATGCTTTCCAACAACTTTTCCGTGATAAACTAAATCACCTTCTGGAACTTCCGCAATTTTTTCTGGAACTCTCTCGCGTAAAAATCGCTCATAATTATTATCCGCGACAAAGCATATTTCCATGCTATCAGGTTTATTTGCTGTTTTCAATTTAAATTCCTCGGCAAGTTCTCTAATTTCGACTTTTGTGTATTTCCCAAGTGGAAGCAAAGTGCGACTAAGTGATTCCTGAGTTAATCCCCAAAGTGCATACGTCTGATCTTTATGCGAATCCGCTGAATTAATAAGACAATAACGATTATTTTCTTTATCAAAATCGACTTTTGCATAATGACCAGTTGCAACATAATAAGCATCTAGTTGATTTGCTTTTTCTAACAATTCTTCCCATTTTATTGCACGATTACAAATTACACAAGGATTTGGAGTCCGACCAGCAAAATATTCATCCACAAAATTATTAATAACTGCTTTTTCAAATGATTTTGTGAAATCGACTGTGTAATGCGGAAAATCGAATTGTGTTGCCACATTTTTGGCATCAAAAATAGCATCCAATGAACAACATCCTGATTCATGTTTTGGAGCGCCACCAACTTCCATAAATCCCCAAGTTTTCATCGTAATTCCAATAACTTCGTAACCTTCTCTATGTAAAAGCGCAGCCGCAACGGATGAATCAACTCCACCACTCATTGCAACAATTACTCTATTTTTATTCATACTTTCTTTCTGTTTTTTGAGTTTTAAATATAAGAAAATTTAGGTTTAATTGATTGTGTCAGGTTTTCTTCACGACTTATGCGATAATAATATATGTAACACAGATTATTAATCTGTGCTACACAAAATTTATTGAAAAATATTTTTTCCCGGGCTTTGGGTGAAGAAACTATTTGTACTCATCTTAATATTTGTTTTGTATCTAAAACATCTTTCTTTAAAACTTAATCTTAATTCTTAAACATAAAATAGACAGCTAAAATTAAAAAGACAAACCCAATGAAATGATTTACCCGAAATGTTTCTGTTTTAAACATTATCAATGAAAATAAAACAAATACAACTAAGGTTATTACTTCTTGAATTACTTTTAGTTGCACCAAAGAGAAAGGACCTCCATTTCCTTTAAATCCAATTCTGTTAGCTGGAACTTGAAAAATATATTCAAATAAGGCTATTCCCCAACTAATAAATATTATTGAGATAAATCCAAGTTTATTAAACCATTTCCATTCAGAAAATTTTAAATGACCGTACCACGCCAATGTCATAAAAGTGTTTGAAACTATAAGCAAGCTGATTGTTATAATTGATTTCATTTCTTATCCATTTACTTAATTTTTTATGAATGTTTGATTTCGAGTCATCAAATCCAAATATACTTGCATATTTGATTTTGCGTATTCTTCCATTTCTTTTGCTTTATCAATATTTTCGTCATAACAATTACTCATATCATGAATTTTATATTTATGCAGCTGCATTTTTTCATTTTTCCTTATAATCAACAAATATTCATTGTCAAGAACCCCTATTTTATTATCACCGTTGATAATTGTATATTTACGGCTATCGTTTAATAAGTCAATTCCTAAAGTATTGTTAATATATGGCAACTTTAATAATCCCATTATTGTTGGAAATACGTCAATTTGTGACGCAATACAACTTTTTTGAGTGGACATATTTAAATTGCCTGGAGCATAAATTATTAATGGAGAATGGTGATAATCCAACGACATAGCATATTCGGCTTTCATTGGCACACCATGGTCGGCTAGAAAAACAAATATTGTATTATTAAACCATTTTTGCTTTGAAGTCTCTTTCATAAATTGCTTAATTGACCAATCAGCGTATTGAACAATTTGTTGTTTTTCATCATCAGCCGTTGGATTGAAATATTCGGGAATATAGTATGGAATATGATCACTAACAGTCATAAATACAGAAAGAAATGGTTTTGAATTAGATTCCAGTTTATTTAGAAATGGTATAGAAAACCGAAATAAATAGTCATCAGTAACACCAAAAGCTGTTTTTAATTCGCTAAATGGAAAATCTTTTTGACTTACTACCCTATCAAAATCATTATCTAATAAAAAAGCTTCAACATTATCAAACTGTCCATCGTGAGTTGTAAAATAAATAGTTTGATAATCATATTTTTTTAATGCAGAAGAAATACCATTATATTTTCTTAATCGCTTCATAGTGTGTTCACTATAAATTGCCGGGAAAGAAAATAATGTGCTAAAAATACCATTAAAAGTATGTCTTCCGGAAGTATAAAAATTATCAAAATAAATTGAATTATATGACAAGCTATCTAAAAACGGAGTTAAATTATTTAGATTTCCGCCACGTTTCATTTTTGCCGCACTCATACTTTCCATTAAAATAATTACAACATTTGGCTTTTGTAATGAATTAGAATCTGGTTTAATTAGCCTCGCAATTGGCGAACTTAAATTTTGGTTACTAATTTTAAGATACTCCTGAACATTTTTCTCCGCTAAATCAGAATTCATAATATTTATAGTCGACTTTTTGCTTTCAAGATAACTTGTCATTAAAGTAAAAACTGGATTAAGTCCCAATTGATTTAGAAATGCATTATTGCAAAAATATGCTGTTCCAACTCTAATTGGCGATTTCACCCCAATTCTTCCTCTAATACCCAAAAACATTACCAACAAAAGGAGTAAATATAAAGGAATTTTCAAAGAGGTTTTAATTTTGGAAATACTTCTATTTTTTAGGATATTTTTCGAAAATTTATAATAAACATAAATTAAAATTATTGTTAGAATGAGAAAAATGAAATGCTTTGATTCTTGCAAAATCATTTTAAAGACAATAAGTGGACTATCAATCCATTGAAAAGCATCGATAGTAATGCGTGAAAAGAATTGATTAAAATATGGAATATCCGCTGCTGCAATTATAAATGAAAGACTAAATAGTGTGAAAATAAAACCAAATATGCTTAATGACGTAATTTTGCTTTTGTAATTAAAAATATCAAACACAAAAATGAATAACATTGGAAGTAAAAGTATATAACCAGAAATTACAATATCGAAACGAAGTCCAAAAACAAAAGCCGAAATAATATCGGAGAGTTCATCAACTGCAAAGTCTATTCTGTCTAATTCAGTGAAAAATAAAACAGCTCTAAAAATAAAAAAAATTGATAACGATAGAATGTATAATTTAACAACAATTGCTATTGGGTTATTTTTCCAATTTTTAACTTCACTAACTCTTTTTTGCATAAGTCTCTTATCAATTCCAAAATATTACTTTATTTTTGATGATTTACAGTATTTTAATTTTGAACCGTCAAATATAATTCATTTTTTAACAAGACTAACATCGAAAATACCATTCGAAATCAATTTGTAATGTAGGTTTTCCAAAAGAATGGAACAAAATGCAGATTTACATCATTGCTAAGCAAAATCCATAAATTTTATCAATTGATTTTCCTTAATAACCAGTTTTTTTATTACTATTTTCTTGCATGTTTTTGAATTGAGATTCCAAAATTTCCATATTTGGTTCATTTTTCATCGATGAAGAAATTTCTTTTTGCGAATTCATCCAACGATAAAGCCAACTAATTCCCCATTTTTTGTAATATTTATCATTTTGATGATAAACAGAATCCGTTAAAGCATCTTGTAATGAAATAAAAGTGTAATTCTGTTTGGCAAAATAATCGACAAGGAGTGGCAGATAATCTGCATTTATTGAATTATCGTGACACAAATAAATATGCTTAATTTTACGATTATAAATTTGGGTTGAAATTGAATCATAAAACTCAAAATACTCAATTGTTTTGTCGATGTAATTTCTTCCAATTTTTGCTGCTTTATCAAATTCTTTGTTAGCAAGATAATTTTCGTAAACCGTATTGTACATCCAATCAGAACTTTCAATCGTAAAAGGAGTTGAAATATACCCTTTTGAGACTAAATAAGAGTCAATTTTTGAATGTTCAATACTATCTTTTCCCAAATCGTTATATGGAAATCGGAAATATTCCAACTTTTTTGAGTATTTATCAACTAAAACTTTTGACAACATTTCACCTTTTTCAATATCCGAGACAAATAAATCATAACCAACATCAGAATATCGCGAGTGACCAAAAGTATGATTTCCGATTGTAACATAATCCCGTTTTTCCCATTTTTCTAATAATTCGTGGTTTTTGTCAAAACTCGCACCTTTATTAAGCAAACTTTCATTAACAAAAACAGTCACTGGAATTTTTAATGTATCTAATCTATTCATCAATTTTGATTCAAAATTATCCTTTTGATATTTGATAGTATTTGGAACATCATCAATTGTTATAGAAACAAACGATTGCCCAAACATTATGTTGGATGCTAAAAGGAGGGATAATAGTGTTATGTGATGGTTCATAGATTTTTATATTTATATTTTTATAATTGAACTGTTAAATATAATGACTATAACCTTTTCTGTATTATATTAAAACTTATATTCACTTTTTAGCCGCTATTGCTTATAGTTTAGCTATGTGATTTCTAGGATGCTTTAGTATTTAAAAGGTCACTAGCATTAATAATAGAGTCGTTTTTAATGGTTTCTTCAAATAGCTGAGCAAGACGTTCCTTCTCTTTATTTCTTTTATCCTTATCAGGGCACAATTGATATCGTAAATGAAAAAGAAAAACAAATGGATTATCAATTCCTCCACCTATTCTCATTTCATGTTCATCTATAGGAGAATCAATATGTTGATGAACAGCAGGATGGAAAAGCAAACCATCTGAAACATTTTTAATTATCTTTGTTCGAACTATAGGTGCGAAATTTTTAAATTCTTTTTTTGCTTGTTGAAGTTTTTTAAATTTATTCAGAATGGATTCTTTTGGGAAAAGAAAATACGTAGTATCTACATCATGTTTCCAAATTAATTCTTGTTTACTAGGTATGTACAAAAATTTGACAGTATACTTTGATAAATTAGAAATTGAATAATCAATCAACATATTTATTTTAGTCGATGAAGTTAGTGAAGCAGCAAATGTGCTGTTCTTTGTTGGTGTTGGTGGATATTCTTCAATTTCCCAAAAATCTTTTAAACTCCTACCAAATTGAAATAACCAATTTTTCCTATCTCTTTCACTTGAAGGAGAAAAACCCAATCGGATAACTTCCTGCCAGAGGTATGCTTTAATAATTTCATTATCCATTTTCACATCCTCTTTTTTCTTTTAAATACTGAAGCACAATTTTAAGATTCTTTACCAACTCTGATTCTGCACTTTCAGTAGTTTCCACTAAATTTTCAAAAAATATTAAATCCGATTCAATATCTTCAATCGACAAACTTCCTAATAACTCATCTTCAAGTATGAAAAACTCAAATAATTCTCTTAACTGAACCCAATGAGGTAAATACTTTTGCAAATTCTCCAATGGTATCCACCAAATCATTTGATAACTAATAAAGTTATCTCTATGATTATTAAGAGCTTCCAATTGTTGTTCTGTCCATTCACCTTCGAATTCAAAAGAAAAAATGTCAAAATTTGATGAAAGGTTTTCTTCTAAAGATTTAATGGGATTTTCTGTTTTACCACCATTTAGGAGCATGTGATTATATTTTTGGTACTCATAAGTATTTGCTTTTGCAAAAATATAAGCACGCGCTGCATTAAGTAGATCTCTATCTTTAAAACCAACCATAATTCTGTCTTTTCTGTCTTTTGATAATAAAGCAGCATTTATTAAATCCAATATTTCAATAAGTTTTAGTGGCAATGGATTTTCTATTTCAGCAGAAAGATACTCGTGTAAAATTTTATCTACACTTTTGGAAGAACCGTCATCTTCAAGAATGTTAAAATCAAGTCCTATTGAACTTGTGCCATAAGTCTCGGCATACTGCAATAACAATGCTTGTTCTGGTTCCAATAATACCTTATTTTCATTTTCAAAAAAAGGTTTTACTAACGGATTAATACTAGCCGGCCAGGCGCCGTTTATTGAATCTTGTAAAATAAATATCCAATTACCAAAAAGTGCTTCTTGAACAGTTTCTTTATCACCAGGCAAATATATGAGAGATGTTTCAACCTTTTTATCTTTCTCAATAGTTTTAATTAGATTAGAAGAGGGTTTCCTGGCATAAGCAAAAAAATCATCGGTTGTCTTTTTAATTGCACGTAATAATTTTGTTGTTCTATCAATTGAGGTATTTTTAATCATAGACTGAAAATGTGTTAGTATACGAATTCCTTGTCGTGGGTTACCACCAGACCACTTAGCAATAAGTTCTAATTCGTTTTCAATTGGTTGTGAATATACTCCCATTCTTTTCACAAGTATCTCAAGTACATTTTTTACATTAAGTGAAGAAATAAATATTTTTTGGGGATGATGTAGAAATGGTGTATTTATATCAGGTAAAAAAAGATGTAGTGCATTTACTTCAAACATTGTTTTAAAATTTGATAAAATTTCTAATGTGCTTTTTATAGAAATAAACGAAGAACTTTTAGTATCAAACTTGTCAATTCCAGAAGCAAAGAAGTAAATAGCATTTTTTGAATTGTCCTTTATTAAATATCCAATATCTAATATGACTTTAATAATGTATTTGCTATTTTCTGTTACTTTTTTACGAGCAGTTACTTTGTTTTCAAAATTGGCTAATGAAAATTCTTTGGGAGATAATAAATTTACAACTTCTTTCCAATCATTAATCTCAAGTCCAAACAATTCTTTAGGTAGTTTTGAAAACGATAAATCCAATTCCAATTCAATTGCTTTATCAATGAATCCAGTTAGAAGAATACTAAGAAAATCACCCTCATCAAGATTTAAACTTTCTTGATCAAATTGGAATTTAATATCAGGTTTAAGATTATTATCAGAAAATATTTTTGTAAGCAGAGTACTTTTACCCGATCCGATTTGACCACCTAATAAAATTGATTCTTCTGTTGAATCATCTTCTATCCATTCTTTAATCTTTTCTGCGTAAGATTGAAAGCAAGGGACATACAATTTATCAAGTGCTTCTTCAGAAAGAGGTAATCCTTCATCCAAATTTATTCCAAAACGATTGAATTTCATTTTACTATTTCCTTCTCTGCTTCCGCATATTTTCAATGGACTTTTCAAAATTTGGATCTTCTGCTTCTTTCATCCATTCTGTCCAAAAATCAATCGTTGCACTCAACGGTTCTTCTTTTGGTTTATTAATTCTTATTCTACTAGGCAACAATACTGCATCTCCAACGACAAGCCCTTCTCCGACATCCATAATTGGTAATACTTCCAAAAGACTTTCTAGACTTTCTGGCATTAATTTACTGACAGTACTTCGGTCAGCACCATTTGTTAAGCGAAGTGAAATAACATTATTGCATTGGCTTAAAATGGTTGTGCTTACATCCGATGGTCTTTGACTAACAATTACTAATGAAACCCCATATTTACGCCCTTCTTTTGCAATTCTTTCAAAAGCTTCAATTGCACGAGTTTCAATTGGGTTTTTGCCGAATTTTTCAGGCAGATATAGATGTGCTTCATCACAAATAAGGGCGAGTGGACGCCGTTTTTCGTGATCGGTCCAAAATTGAACTTGATAAATAATACGAGCAACAAGACCCACAATTATTGGTAAAATATCAGAAGGTACTTCAGAAAAATCAATAACTTTTATTTGAGCATTTTCTGTTGAATAATCCATCAACTTAGTTACTGTACGCGCCATAGCATTGTAATCATGTTCCGCCTTGGGAGCGCTAAATAAAAAACCATACCTTTTATCACTCAATCTACTTTTTAAACGAGTTAATAACCGGCTGAATTGGCCGAAGAATTGTCCTTGCTTTATCCCTCGTGTACCTTGAATCATTTCTTCATTCATATCATTTAAAGTCTGAATTACCTTATCTAAGTCAAAAGGGACAGGGCTATCAAGCGTAAAAGCATTAAGTACATCTTTCTTTCCAAGTATTTTAAGAGTATTTTTTTTCTGATCAATAACAGCGTCCTGAAATGCCATAACTTGATTATGAGCACTAAATTCTGAACGATCTATAAACATGGATTGCATTTCTTCAGCATTTAAATACCAATAAGGTAAATACAATAATTCATCTGAAGAAGTATCAAGTTCATCTGGGCCAGGAATCCTAAGGCGACGCGTGTATGAAAGATTACTATATTCGCCATGTAAATCAAATACAATTAGATTCGAGGTGGGAAGTTTTGCTGCTTGTTCTAGGATAGAAGCTACAGTCCATGACTTTCCAGAGCCTGTACTGCCAAGAATAGCTGCATGACGTTGAAAAAATTTGTTTCCATCAAGAAATGCTTTTGCAGTTTCATCTATTATATAATTACCAAGCTCTAAAGAATGCTCACCTTTTTTACCTGTTGCTGACAAAACTGACATAAAAGTTTCGAGTTGCTTTCCTAATAAAACAAAGCAATTATCTGTAATACCTGGAACTTGTGAAATGGAACGTGTGAAAGTTATTTTGCCTTTTTCAGCAACCCAACCAAAAGTCCCAACAAGTGTAAGTCTTACATTGTTTATTACTGGCTCACTTAAAACATCACTATCAGATTTATCATCATTGTTTTTATTTTCAATATCATGCTGACCAACAAACCTTATAACTTTTTCAATAATAGAAATAAGCCATATTTCAGATGCACCGGAAAGCTCAATTGCTACAAGTTGACCAACACGCGCTTTTTTAAGGTCTTCATCATTTTCTACAAGTACGGAAACTTTTCTAGTATCTACTTCTCTAACCGTTCCTAGTTTTGATGATATATCAAAATCCAAAATTGCCATATCTAATCTCCTAAAATTGTACTTACAAATATATCAACTTTCCAAAGCTCCTTATCATTTATTATTAAGGGCTCTGAATATTTCTTATTTTTGATTATTGTTCCTATTTTATCATTGCTACAAATATGCCATAAATTTTCTGAACTTTGTAGTATCTTTTCAATTCTTTCGTTTGAATATTTAGTAATAACTAGACCATTTGAGTTTTGATTTTGTAGCTTATTAATAATTGTATGGTTATTTAATTGGGTATCATTAAATCCAAACCCAAGAAATAAGAAAAAATTATGTCTTTCAATTACGCTATCATATTTTCCCAATAATTCATTCCTAAATAGATGCAATTTTTCATACTTAGAAATACCTGGAGTGATAATAATTCTCTCAATATTTTCAGGTTTCGTATATAACCAAGCATTGTTCTCAATCAGATGATCATTAATTAAAAATAGATTTAGTGATCCATGAACTTTATAAAGTGCAATGTGTTTTTCTTTTCTTAAAACTCTTTCAATTTTTTTCCCATGTGGAACATTTTCTATATATGTAATATTTCGTTTGCTCTTTTCCCAATTCAGCTTTCTATTGATACTCCCATAAAAACCATTAATATATGGAATACCATATTTTTCAAAAGCATATTCAGCCAACAAATCATAATTTGGAGTAGCTACATGCAATTCATGGTCTGTTCCATATAAGCCGTTAACAATTTTTTTGAATAAAGTTGAAGCTGGCCAATTTATTTCATTATTTAATATTTTTTGGGAATACTCAAAATCAAGTGTTCCAATAAAATTCCCAGTAATCTCTACAATGATTTTTATTAGTGAAATATCTTTTATACTATTCATTGCTGTTTCAAAATCAGCACCATCGTTTAAAGATTCGAGGACACTATCCCATTCAATATTTTGCGAATTTGATAAATTTTCTCTTTTAATACATTCAATGAGGTGTTCCTTAAGATAATCCATACCAAATCGTTCATCAACAGCACAAGACATACCTGTTCCAAACAACACAAAAGGAGTGTCTTGAAAAAACTTTTGTAATTCTTTATAAGCTATTTCTTTTGTTAATACTTGCAATTATTTTCCAAACATTTCATATAACATCTCAATAAACCAACCATATAATAACTGAAATATTTCGGTTAAACCACATTTCCTTTATCAGACATTTAAATTATATATTATTTTTTTCCACTTCATAAAACATTGCCTCTTACATCTTCAACCATTTTACTTGCCTAAAATCTTCTTCACCAAATAAACCGCAGCTAAATAGCCATTTTCTTTAAATCCAGAAATATATCCATCCGTTTTGGGAGCGGTAATTGAACGATGTCTAAAATCTTCGCGTGCAGAAATATTGGATAAATGAACTTCCACTTTTGGTAATTTTGCAATTTCCAAAGCATCGCGTATTGCCACTGATGTGTGCGAATATCCACCAGGATTAATAATTAAGGCATCATAATTTTCTGTGGCATTTTGAATTTCATCAATTATTTCACCTTCGTGATTGCTCTGGAAAAATGTAAATTCGTCATTTGGATATTCACTTTTCAACAATTCTTCAATTTTTTCAAGCGTCAATTCACCGTAGTTTGATTTTTCACGCTGCCCAAGTAGGTTTAGGTTTGGTCCGTTAATTACTAAAATATTCATATTTTAATTAGATACAAGATATAAGACACAAGAAGTTAGACTTAATTCTTGCTCTTAATCTTAATCTTACTCCTATTCTTTTTTTTTAATTTATTTTGATTCATCCATTTCATCAATTATTTCACGTATTCTTGGAGGAATATATATATTTTCAGCACCAAGTTGAGTTAAAGCGGATGAAAGAATTGCAACTTTTTTTTGCAACGAAGACAGTTTATTAATTACTATCACTTTGCTTTCCAGAAGCAAGCAATATCCACCTTTAAAATCACCACGCTCAAATCTTACCTTTGCACCCATTTCTGTTGCAATTGATTTGAGATCTTGTAAAATGGTTTCAAACTCTTTTTCTTTAATTTTCATAAGAAATTTTTATTGATAATGTTAAAATTCATTATTATTGCATCAAAATTAAATTATTTTATCTATAAATGAAAGAAGAATATGAAAATTGCATCTATTGATATTGGATCAAATACAGTTTTGTTGCTTATTGCCGAAGTAAAAGGCTCGGAAATAATACCAATTGTAAATGAATATAGAATTCCAAGAATAAGTAGTTGTTTATCCAAAACTGGAATTATTTCGGAGGAATCAATAACAAAGTTGTTTAAAGTGTTAACCGAGTATAAATCAATTATTGATGAACACAACTGTGAAAAAATCATCGTTAATGGTACTCAAGCGTTGAGAGTTGCTGACAATTCGAAACAGATTCTTGATGATATAAAATCACAATTTAATTTTGATCTTAACATTATTTCAGGTGAAACGGAAGCACTTTATTCATTCAAAGGAGCACTTTCATCATTTACAGATAACAATAATTATGTAATGATTGATATTGGTGGAGCAAGCACAGAAATTGTTTTCGGAAATAGAAGTGATATATTTTTCAAAAAATCATTTCCTATTGGAGTTGTTGTAAGTAAGGAAAAATATCTTTTAACAAACCCACCAACTGACGAAGAAATAATAATTTTTAATGAGAAGCTTAACAAAATATTTAATGAGTTAGCGGCAATAGATTTTCAAAATTCACAAATAATTGCTGTTGCAGGAACTCCGACAACTCTTTCAGCATTAAAATTAGGAATGGAAGAATACTCAGAATCCAAAATTGAACAATCGATTATAACAGACACGGATTTAGATTATTTTAAAAATAAATTTATGAAGTTATCATACTTGGATATTAAATATCACTATTCCCCTATTATTGTTGGTCGCGAAGATGTAATTCTTGCTGGAACTATAATATTAGAACATTTAATGAATTTATTTAAAACGGATAAACTGTTTGTCAGTGGACGTGGGTTAAGGTATGGTGCAATAATAGAATGAAATATGAAATTTATAAATAATTTAAATTCATTTCTTCTGCAATTTTAAGTAACCTTTTATCAAGAGTCCAGATTTTAACATTTGCCATTTTGGTTGCAGCCAATAAATGAATATTAACAAATCCAACTCCACGTCCATACAATGAATATTTATTAACAAAAAACATAAATTCATCATGGCTAAGTTTTTTTAACTTTGGAACACTTTCAAGCAAATCCAAAATGGGTTTTCTATTTTTGAAATTGCCAATAGCTAATTCACCAATAATAAACTCGTGCATTTGGACAGTACCTCTATACAACAACGAATCTAAATTTTCATTTTTCTGTCTAAAATGGTCAATCCAAACAGAAGTATCAACTAATATCATCAGTTTCTCTTCGTCTTGGAATATCTTCTAAATCCTTTTCTGTTCCGCCAAGTTGAGCTAATCTTTTATAGTTTTCTAAAAGGACTAATGCTTCCAATCCTTCTTTTACTAATATTGTTTTTTCTTTAATTCCGGTAAGATAAGACGCTTTTTTTAACAATTCATCGTCAATATTTAATGTTGTTCTCATTATTTACTCCTTGCACATAATTAGATGCCTTAATATGCACAATGCAAGCATCATTGTCAAGGCTAAATTATTTATTTTGATTCAACCATAATTGTTACTGGACCGTCATTTATTATTGTAACTTCCATCATGGCTTGAAAAATGCCAGTTTTTACTTTTTCATTACCAATATTTTCTTTAACACGTTCAATAAACTTTTCGTATAAATTATTTGCTAATTCAGGATTTTCAGATTCAGTAAAACTGGGTCTATTCCCTTTTCTAGCATCGCCATAAAGTGTGAACTGTGAGATTATCAACATCTCGCCATTTATATCTTTTAATGAAAGATTCATTTTATCATTTTCATCGCTGAAAATTCTGAGATTAGAGCATTTATCAGCAACAAAGTTAACATCTTCAATTGTATCGCCTTCTTTAACGCCGAGTAAAAGGACTATTCCATGTCCAATATTCTTTTCATAATTTTCGGAAGTAATTTTTACTCCACCACTTTTAACTCGCTGTACTAAAGCTCTCATAATTTATTTTTTAATGAAATTTACATTTGGCAAATTAATGAAATCGTAATCTTGCGTCCAGATTATTGCATTATTTAGCATGCCCGTCACATAAATAATGCTATCAGCCATCGGCAATTTGTATTTAATATTAAATCTTGCTGCCTCAATTGAAACTTGGGGTGTAACATTTAATACTTTAGCTTGTTGCATTAATGCAATTGCACTTAATGCATAATTTTCATCTGTTTTTTGCAGAATTTTTTTATAAACTTCATAAATATTAATTACTGAGACAATAAGATTTTCAGTATTCTCAATTATTGGAGTATAATGTTTTGCGTTTGTGTCATCTATAAAATATTCTATCCACCCTGAGGAATCAACTAAATTCATATCCTGTCTTCCTCTCTCTCAATATTGCTGTCTATTCCTTTTCCCTTCAAAAATCCTCTAGCATCTTTAATTTTCATTATTGGAACGAGTTCTAACCTATTCCCAATTTGAAATATTTGAAACTTTTGACCTGGTGTTATATCAATAGAATTACGAATTTCCTTTGGTATTACTATTTGATACTTTGGTGATAATGTTACAGTAGTCATTATAATCCTTTGATATTTTGAATACTTTAAATATATCGATATAATAATAGTATGTCAAGAGTATATCGATAGATTATTTGTTAGTTCCAACTACAACTCTTTCAATTCTATCCAAATCTTTTATTATTTCTATATTTTTGAAGCCATTTTTCATCATTATTGATTGAACATCTTCTGCTTGACCTTGACCAACTTCAAAGAATAACATTCCATTTTCTTTTAATAGGCTTTTACTTTTTTCAGAAATAACTTTATAAAATGTCAATCCGTCACTAAAATCTGTTACAGCAATTTCTGGTTCAAAATTTAATATTTCTTTTTGCAAAGTTGAAAATTCATCTTTATTTACATAAGGTGGATTTGAAACAATAATATCAAGTGTGTTATTATATTTTTCCAAATTATTGATTAAAATATCAGCTTTTATAAATCCAATTCGTGATTTTAAGTCGTGCAATTCTCTATTCTTTTCAGCAACAGAAATTGCTTCAGCGGAAATATCAATTGAAATTACTTTTGACAACGGCAAATTTACCGCTAACGATATTGGAATATTTCCACTTCCGGAACCAATATCCAATATTTTTAATTCATTTGTCTTTGAAGTATTCTCAAGAATTGTTTCAATCAATATTTCTGTTTCTTGTCGGGGAATTAACACGTTTTTATCAACAAAGAATTTCAAACCATAAAACTCAACTTCTCCAACTATGTATTGAAATGGTTCAAAATTACCACGACGAGAAATATACTCACGATAAATATTTGTTTCATTGGGTTTTAATGGTTGATCAAATCGAAGATACAAATCCAAGCGTTTGCACTCTAGAATATGAGAAAGTAGAAGTTCTGCATTCATCCGCGCAGATTCTATTCCTTTATTTTCAAGGAAAGTAGTTGATAATTTTAGAGATTCGAGAACAGTAAGCATTTAGTTTTAGTTTAATTTTGAAAGGTCAAATATAGCTAAATTTAAAAATGATTATATAAAGATTTGAAAGAAGGCATATTGCTTTCTTTCAATAATAGGAAAATTATATTTATTTAATTCCAAGTTGTTCTGTGGTTATAACCATTTTTGCATTATAAACGCTAATAATTTCTTTAACTTGAAGTTGTGCAGAAGTATTAAATGCAACTTGAACTTTTATTGATAATAGTGCAAATAATCCAATAAATAAGAACAGAATTACACCTCTATATTTTATATGATTATTTTTCATCATTTGGTACAAAAGGGTTACAATTAACAACAAAACAATCATTACCAAAATAGAGATTCCAAAAAGTGAATTAGAAAGCGCAACTTTTGGTACCGACATTAAATCAACTGTGTAAAGAATTGGTTGAACTAAAAGGAAAATCATTGCAGTATTTTGGAAGAATTTTGTAATCATATTTTGGTATTTAATATTACTTTCATCGCTATTTGAATTTGGCTTAAAATACAAATAAAGCGCCAAAATTGAAGTTAAAGCGAATGAAGTTGAAAGAAAATATAAAAACGAGATTAAAGTAGCTTCATTAAAAAGCATTGATGAAATGGAATTTGAAGTTGCCCATCTGCTTGAATCGCTAATTAAAGTTATTGCCGCAATTAAAATATAGCTTGATGCAAAAAGTAAATAAAATGCAAGTCGTGATGAATTTGTTAATAATTTGATTGACTTAAATTTATAGATATTAAATTCTTCTTTTTTACTTTCAGTTTCGTTTGTTTTGTTTACTAATCTTGAAATATCAGCTAATTCAAAACTATCTTTATAAGTATAAATAAGTAAAACCGCAGGTACAATTAAAAATATTATGAAAAACAAATTATCAAAAACTAGTTGAGAGGAAGCTTGAACAATTTGTGCATAAACAAACATTATTGAAAGTAATGGCAATAAGACAATTCCTAAAGAAGCAAAAAGATTAAATGTAGGTATAGAAATTAAATCCTTCGATAATTTTATATAATGAGAATTTATATATTTTTTGCCTTTTCTGTTAAACATACAAGAAAGTAATGTTGAACTTAATAATAATCCAAGATAAGAAAGCAAAATCATATAAGAAATAGTGGCTAAATATGACAATAGCTCAATTCTTTGAAGCGATTGTGGATGTATTATACTTTCTAAAATTTCCATTCTACAAAATCCTTAATTTATAAAATCATAGAAAATTACAAATAGTAATTCTAATAAAATTATTCCTTTGAAAATATTTGATATAAGTTTATTTGACTTATCTGTCATATAAAGAGCAATTATTACAAATGCACTTATTGAAGCCAATAGCAGTATGTAAAATTGAGAATTACTACCAAGTGAAATTCCACTAATCACAACTTGTAGAATTGCACTTAAAATAAGTACAACCCAAGCAATTATATATTTCCCGTAATTCATATTATTTTGATTTTCATTAACCATTGAGACCTCGTTAAATTAAGAAAAGAATTGGAAAAATAAATGCCCAAATCATGCTTAAATAACTCCAATAAACAACCGTAAAATTCAATTTAATGTATTTTAATTTTTCATCAACATCTTTTATTAAATTCAGCAATAGTATTACTAAGAAAACAATTCCAGCAAATAAATGTATCATAAAAATGAAATAAATAAGAAAATAAGTAGTGAAAAATGATGAAAGTCCAACACTTAAATTTGAAAAAGCATCACTACCAAACATATATCCATTATTTAGGAGATAAGTGCAATCAATTGCTCTATTTGCAATAAATATCATAGCAAACATAAAAGTAACAAAGACAAAAACAGTAGATAGAAAATTATTCTTATTGAACAATGCAACTTTTGAAAGTCCAATTGTTAATCCACTTGTTAATAGAATAATTGTATTAAAAAAGCCAAATGAGAAAAGTAATTGCGATTTTGCAAAAACAAACTCATTTTTATATTCAAATCCGTTGGATAAATGATAAGCCAATAATCCTATAAAAACAAGGAAATCGATGAAAATGAAAATCCAAAGTCCTTTATTAACTTTAAAAAGATTTTTAAAATCATCATTAACTATTTGTTCATTTGATACCATTAAATTCTCCAATTTGTTTATTACTGTCATTACGAAGAAAAGAATGTGACTGAAGTAATCTGTTACAGATTGCCACGTCGTCCAAAAGAATAAACTCCTCGCAATGACTAGTATTTTTATCCACTAATCTGTTTTAAGTACAAATAAATTGATTGTAAATCTTTATCCAATAAATTTATAACAGATGCTCTATAACCAAGCGCAACAGGATCAGTGACAATAGTTTGTGCAAAACTATCGTAATCAATTTTATTTAATTTTGTTAAATACACATAAACTGCTTTTTCAATATTTTGAACATTATTCTTAAAGAGAATTGCATTATCACCACTATCAGCTTCAATTTTTTGTGAAATTGAAACAGCTAAATCGATAGATTTTTGATTTTCGTCACTAATAAGTGTAATTGCTTTTTGAATTGGAATATTATTTGGGTCAACAACACCTGCGGATAATTTATAAGTTGCATCCAATTTGTCTTTAACTTCGCCTTCAGTTACTGTTGGATAATCGGCAAAGGTTCTCAAATAGTGAATAATAGCAACTCTTTCTTCGGGTGGAAGAAATTCATAAGCAGCCATTCCAGTTCCAGGAACTCCATTATTTAAAGTTGTATATAAATCATAAAATGAACGACCATTTGTCCAGCCTTGAACATCGTGAAAATTTCGTGGTTTTGGATTTAAAGCAACAGCAGCAACGCCATCACCTTTTCCATCATTTCCGTGACAAGAGGCACAAACTGCTTCATACTGTTTTTTCCCAGAAGCTATTAAATTAGCTGTTGGATTAGTTATTAAACCTAAATCCATTGCTGGCTTAATTCCACCAACTTTTGTATTAACTTCTCTAATAATATTTAGTGTGTCAAGTGACGTGCCTGGAACTGTATTAAACGATGACGTATCCATCACATTCAAATAATATAATCCAATTGCTAATGCAACTACAAAAAAGTAGATATAAACTAATCCAAATAATCTTATAGGCTTTTTAATTAAAGCTTTATAATTAATTTCACTTTCAATTTTTTTCTTATTTTCCATATAAAATCCTAATAGATTAGATTATAATCTAAAATCAAGTCCTCGTTTTAATCTCGGATCACCAATTGCTACCAAATTTTGATTTTTCGCTTTTAAATTAAAAACAACAATAACTATTCCTAATCCAAGAAGTAAAAATCCAATTTCAATCCAACCAAATACAAATCCTTCTCTGCTAAACGTTGGCATTACAATCCAGTACAAATCAAAAAAATGAGCTAAAATTATCCAGACCGACATAAATTTTAATGTTTTTGGATTCATCTTTGATGGTTGCGAAAGTAGAGCAAAATATGGGACTAAAAAATGTATGACTACAAAAAATATAGAAAAATACATCCAAGAACCATTCCATCTTTGAAGAAACCATACTGTTTCTTCTGGTAGGTTTGCGTACCAAATTAGTAAATACTGGCTAAATGCAATGTAAGCCCAAAAATTTATAAATCCGAAAAGAAGCGCACCTAATGAATAATAATGGTCTTTTCCAATGCCTTTAACTAAAAGTCCCTTTTCATTTAGCCAAATTACAAGATAAGTTCCAGCAGCAATTGCGGCTAGGAATGTGCCAGCAAAATAATAAACTCCAAAAATTGTTGAAAACCAGTGTGGCTCAAGCGACATTAACCAATCAATTGATGAAAATGTTAAAGTAATTGCAAACAATGGTAAAAATATTGCGGAAAGTTTTGTGTTAAGTTTTGTTAGCTTAATATCTTTAGTAACATCTTGCTTTTTAGAATTATGAGTAATTAGCAGATGAAATAAAATCCAAATTACGAAATATGCAATAATTCTAATTGTAAAGAATGTCATATTTAAATATGGCGACTTTTCATTCAAAATTGGGTCAGATGCAACAACTTCGAGGTGAGTCCAATGGAAAATATCGTGAGCATGCAAATAAACTGGAATTGCTACAAGTGGAAGAATTAGCAAAACACTTGAAAGAATTTCAAAAACACGACGAAACGGAGTGCTCCAAACAGCACCAACTACATATTCTAAAGCAATTAAAAATAATGAGCCAATTCCAATACTTGAAAGAAATTCTAACAAAATTACATTATTATAAGCACTTCTAACTGGTTCTATTAAATACGCTAAAATTGACAATCCAAGCCCAATTCCAAACAAACCAAATCCAAATATGCCAAATATTGGAGGTAATCCTTTTTTGTTATAATCAATTATGTTTTCAGTTGAACTCATTTTAAGTCAGACTCCTTAGCATTTAAAGATCTTTGTAACGCACGGACATATAAAATAACAGCCCATCTTTCATTTCTTGTTAATTGATAAGCATAAGATGGCATAACATTTTGACCATCTGTAAGAACATTAAAAATTCTGCCATCACTCCAATTTCTCACTTTTTCTGAATGCAAACTTGGTGGATTTGGGAATTGTCCACGCATACGGCTATCGCCTTCTGCAAAATATCCGTGACAAGGACTGCAATAAATATCATATTTCTTTTTGCCTAAATCCAGATTTGGTTTCGTGACTTCTAATGGATTTATAAGTGCCGCAGATTCTTCTGGTTTTTTTGTAAATTTATATGGCAATAATCCTCGTTGAACTGTTCCAGCAACTGGATTTCTCATTGCAAATTCATCACTAAAAAAGGTCGATTTTTCTTGAGGAATATATTTTGCTTGTTCACGCATCCAATTAAATGGTGCCATAAACATCAATTTATTGAGCGTAAAATATGTAGCTCCAGAAACACCAATTACTAAAACTAACAATAAAGCTAAAAATTTTGGTTGAAGAACAGAATTTTTGAAATTAACTTCATCATTATCCCAATAAATTGCGGTTACATTATTAGCACCAATTGATTGAAGAAATAACTTTGCCTCTTCAACATTTTCATCATCTGTTACATCAATGCTAATTCCATATTTATCAGAAGTTACAGATTTCATAAAATCAGTATCGTGCAACGGATGACTAATATTTGGAAATTTGAAAAATATAGCAATCATGGCAACAACTGTAGCAATTGAAGCTGAAAGCACCGTAATTTCAAAAAGTACTGGAACCCAAGCTGGAAAAGAGAAAAACGGCTTACCACCAACAATAACTGGGTAATCAACAGTTGAAATCCAATACATAAATCCCAACATTCCAAACATTGCAGATAAACCAACAACTAAAGCAACATAAGGCAATCGCGAAGGTTTTAATTTCATTGCATCATCCATACCATGAACTGGATATGGTGTGTGAACATCATATTTTTTAAACTTAGATTCCGCAGTTTTGTTAGCAGCTTCTATTATTTCATCAGGAGTATCGAATAATCCAGAATAACCGTATAGAATTTTTTCATCCATTATTAATGATCCTTGTGAGTTGGTTGCGCACCATAAGTCACAGCTTTAACTTCAGCCATAGAAACAACAGGCAATGTTTTAGTAAACAACAATAAGAAAGTGAAAAAGAATCCAAAACTTCCTATTAAAATTGCAAAGTCAGTAATTGTTGGTGTATAATAAGCCCAACTTGATGGCAAATAATCACGTGAAAGTGATGTAACTGTAATTACAAATCTTTCAAACCACATACCAACATTTACAAAAACTCCTATTACAAACATCAATGGAATTGTTCTTCTAATTTTTTTGAACCAAAATAGTTGCGGAAATATTACATTACACGAAACCATAATCCAATAAGCCCAAGCATATGGTCCAAAAGCTCTATTTACAAATGTAAATTGTTCAACTTGAACTCCACTATACCAAGCCATGAAAAATTCCATTCCATAAGCATAACCAACAAGCATTCCAGTAAGCAAAATTACTTTGTTCATTTTTTCAAGTGTATCAAGAGTAATTATATGTTCAAAGTTGAATATTTTTCTAATAAATATTAAAACATTTTGTACCATTGCAAAACCAGAAAATACTGCTCCAGCAACAAAATACGGCGGAAATATTGTTGTGTGCCAACCAGGCAAAATTGAAACCGCAAAGTCAAAACTTACAATTGTGTGAACAGAAAGCACAAGAGGAGTAGCAAACCCAGCAAGGACAAGATAAACCATTTCGTAATGTTGCCAATGCCTGTTTGAGCCTCTCCAACCAAGTGATGTAATTGAATAAATAGTTTTTTTAATTTTATTTTTTGTTCTATCTCTCAAAATTGCAAAGTCGGGTATTAAACCCACATACCAGAATATAAATGAAACTGTAAAATATGTTGAAACCGCAAAAACATCCCAAAGTAATGGTGAGTTAAAGTTTACCCAAAGTCCGTGTTGGTTTGGATAAGGGAAAAGATATCCATCCAACCAAGGACGACCAGTATGAATTGCAGGAAAAATACCAGCAGTCATAACCGCAAATATTGTCATTCCTTCTGCAAAACGAGCAATACCATTTCTCCATTTTTGTCTAAGTAGGAATAAAATAGCGGAAATTAAAGTACCAGCGTGACCAATTCCAACCCAAAACACAAAGTTTACAATTGGTAATCCCCAACCAACTGGATTGTTGTTTCCCCACATACCAGTTCCATAATAAAGCGAAAATATTAATGCAATGCCACCAATTCCCATCATAGAAAGTGTTATGGCAAGTGCAATATAATATTTCGTATCTGGCTTTGTGTCAAGCGGTTTTGAAATGACATCATCGATTGATCTAAGCGAAGGTCTTCCTTCAATAACAGAAATGTCTTCTAAATATTTAAGAGAATCACTACTCACTATATGTCCTCCGAATGAGTGTTTCTTAATTTTGCTAAATATGTTACGTTTGGTTTAACATTCAAAGTTTGTAGAACTCCATAACCCAATTCGTGTTTTCTATATTGAGATATTTTTGATTCTGGATCATTTGCATCTCCAAAAACAATTGCATCTGCTGGACAGCTTTGCTGACATGCTGGAACTACGTTGTCACCTTTTATTTGTCGCCCTTCTCTAATTGCGTCTTCCCTTTCTTCGGATATTTTTTGAACACAGAAAGTACATTTTTCCATAACTCCACGTGAACGAACTGTTACTTCTGGATTATGAACTAACGGTGATACTTCATTTAAATAAAATCCATCTTCAAAATGATCTCTAAAATTGAAGAAATTGAAACGCCTAACTTTATAAGGACAGTTGTTTCCACAATAACGAGTTCCAACACAGCGGTTGTAAACCATTTGGTTTAATCCATCGGGACTATGATTTGTAGCATTAACTGGACAAACATTTTCGCAAGGTGCGTTATCGCAGTGTTGGCATAGCATTGGCTGGTTACTTACAATTGGGTCTTCGGATGAACCCGAATAATATCGGTCAATCCTCATCCAGTGCATTTCACGTCCAACAGCTACTTGGTCTTTACCAACAACTGGAATATTATTTTCGACATTACAAGAAGCAACACAAACTGAACAGCTTGTACATTTATTCATGTCAATAGACATTGCCCATTTAGGACCAACTTGTCCGTGTTCTGAAGTAATGCTTACTAATTCAATATCTTCTTCAGTTGCAAACTTTGGATTTTTTGCATATTTATCTAAATTGGCTTCGCGGATAATGCCACGTTTTAGGTGCAAATCTTTTACAAATTCTTCATCAAGTGAGTGATGTTCTTGAGTTGAAACTAATTTATAATTTTCACCAGTATTTTCAACAGAGGCGTTGGAGCATATCCATCTTGAATTAAGATTTTTAATATTCAATAAATTATTTGCATTTTTCCCAACTTCTTTACCCACATCACTAATAACAGTTCTGCCATAACCAAGCTCAATAACCAAAGTGTTTTGCGCAACTCCAGGCTGCAATAAAACTGGAATTTTAACAGAATTATCGCCAACTGTAACATTAACAATGTCACCATTTTTTAAGTTCATTTCGCTTGCACTACTTGGAGCTATAGCAGCATAATTATCCCAAGCTACTTTAGAAATTGGATGAGGGATTTCTTGTAACCAACCATTATTGGCAAAACGACCATCGCCAATAAAATAATCTTTAGCTAAAAGAACTGAAAATCCAGAATTTTCCTTTGGGGAATCAGCTATTTTAATTTCTGAAATGTTAAACGGTTTTCTTGAATTTCCATCACTTTCAATATTTACAAATCCATCGTGTAAAGCAGAATTCCAGAAAGATATAAAATCAACACTTAGTTTCTTTTTGGAATAAATAGTTTCTCGGCAACTTTCCATCAAATAATCGTGATACAAACTTTCGTTATAAACTTTAGGACTTCCGAGAATCCAAGTTAATAAAATTGCTTCCCTTTGGCGAGTGTTAAATAATGGAGCAATTACTGGTTGTCGTAAACTATAAACATTTTTTCGAGAATGAGCATCACCCCAAGATTCAAAATTATGATTTATTGGAAGAGTATAATTATCATTTACTGTCGATTCGTTTGGTGAATCAACAAGTGAAATGACAAATCCAACTTTCTTTAATGCTTCATTATATTTTAATGATTTTGGAAAATGAAAACTTGGATTTACATCATAATGAATAACTGCGCCAACTTCACCATTATTGAATGATTTAATTAATTCTTCAATTTGAGGGAAATGTAATTGCTTTCCAGTATTTACATATGCTGATTCATAATTGTACAAATCAGTATTTCCAAGAACTTCATTTAGCAAATTAACCGCAATTTGAACATCACCAGAAAGTGAATCGCTAGCATAGACAATTGATTTACCTTTATTATTTATTAAATCTTCTACTAAATAATTAACTTTTATGGAATCTAAACCGTTGGATTTGGCAATTTTATCTAATGAAAATTTACTTAATTTATTTTTTACCATAGAATCAATAACAATATTTGAAGCACCCTTACTAATTACTTCGTTTAGTAGAGCCATTACAAAATCATATTGTGCTTCTGGTTTTAGCCGCATTCTGTAATCAGAATTTGAACCTGTTAAACTTAATCCAGCTTCAACAACATATAAACGGTTAAAATTCTTCACATTCGAAAAATCCCTTTTGGAACTAAATAGTCTAGTATTTTCAATAAAGTTACCTTCCTTACCAAGGAAATCGCCTTCCAGAGAAAGAATTACATTTGCCTTATCCCATTTTATTGAAGGAACGTCCGCATTTCCATAACTTTTGAACCAACCGAATTTTTTGTTACAATTGTTAAATAAATCAAACGCGTGAACTTCCGTGGTTGCAAATCTTTGCTTAAATTCATCCAACATTTTGCGTTCAGTTGGTGAATTTATTGAATTTGTAAGTACGACAATTTTCTTGCCCAATTTACTAACAGAATCTAATTTGGCAATAATTTCGGAATCAGCTGTTGCCCAATTTGTTTTACTTGTTCCCTTTAACGGATTTTGTAATCTCGAAGGGTCATATAAATTATAAATTGATGATTGTCCAGTTGCACAAATTTTTCCTTTATTTATTGGATGTTCATCATTTCCATCAACTTTTATTGGACGACCTTCACGAGTTTTAATTAAAATTCCACAAGCTTCTTGACAACCATTGCAAGTTGACGCATAATAATTTGGCTTGCCAGGTAACACGCCTTCTGGTCTATTAGTATAAGGAATTATTTCTTTTTGGTCGTGATAATCAGAACAAGCAGTTGCAGCAATTGCAGTAGATACTGAAAGTAATCCAAGAAATTTTCTGCGGGATAAACCATTTATGCTCTCAACATTAAATCCATCAGTAACACTATCTGGAAATTCTTTGTGATTCTTTCCAGGTAAGTCAGTTGAGTTGTTTAATCCATCTAAACTTTTCCAATATTTTTTGTTTTCTTCTGACATAATATTCAATTCTAATAATTATTTAACACGTTTAACGGCTTGATTATGAATAACAACTTTTTTTAATTTTTTATATTTATTACTTGTAGCAAAAAGTTTTATAGGCAAAGAAGAAAGTAAAATTGCTCCTAATGCACCTTTTCCCAAAAACAAAAAAAAACTTCTTCTATCTTTATTATTTTTCATTAAATATTTTTCTCCTTTTACCTGTGACATGCTGCGCAATGTAATGGACCTTGTTTTATATTTTCAACATAAGGTACAAAATCTTTTGTATTTTTATGACAAGCAATACAAGCAGACATATTAAAAGCTTTAACTTGCTTAATTTCTTCCATTTCTCTAACATTTCCGTGACATGATTCACAATCGATACCAACATTAACATGCACGCTATGATTAAAATATGCATATTCTGGAACCTTGTGCACTCTTTTCCAAGGCAAAGCTTTACTGCTATCGTAATACTCTTTAAGTTTAATTATTTCGGGTCTATCTTTTCTTGCAACTGTATGGCAATTCATACAAATATTAACAGAAGGCACCAATGCTTGCCGTCCTTTTGTAACTCCAACATGACAATATTGGCAATCAATACCCATAGTGCCAGCGTGTAATTTGTGTGAATATTTAATTGGTTGAACTGGTTGATTACCAACTCCATCCCTCTCTTGACGAGATACAAAATAGGTAGTCATAAAAGAAGCAATTATAACAAAAACAATTAACGGAATACGTACTTTAAGAGTATAATCAAGTATAGTTTTCTTCATTTCTCTCCTATAAACAGAACCTTAAAGAAATTTAAATGTTTTATACTTAACTTTCATTTTATAAAAGTTAAATGAATAAAAGACTAGATATATTATTTAATAACAATGTTGCTAAGTTAACAATTTAAAAAATAAAAAGTAAAATATTTTACTACTCTTATTTAATATTTTATAAAAACAAAAATATTAATTACCTAAAAGTGAGTTTAGATATCCATTAAATTCGGTAATAAAGTTTTTTCTTAGTGATTCATTTGCTGAATATTTTGTGCGTGCAAAAACTGCAGATTCACTTATACCACCTTCTCTTCCACTTTTTTCAAAATTAAAAACTGTTTCATTTTGGGCATTTGTTAATGCAATATTAATAAACCAGTTGTAAAAGGTCTCTTTTCTGCCTAAATCGACTTTTTCAAATTTCATTGTGGAAGTAATTAAAAAATCACCAATGTCTGCAATTTTAAAACCTTTTGAAGTTAATAAACTTGACAATGAATTTACAACATCTTTACTGCTCTCATTAGAGATAACAAATTTTATACTACTAGCAACATCTCCTTTTTTTCGGTAAATACTTTCATATTTAGATATTTGATCGGAAAAATTAGATGTGTTTGGACTTATAATTGAAAGCTGTTTCATTAGTTCTATATTTTCATTCATCATTTCAGATGCTCTATTATAAGCAGCATATTTAAATATTTTCGAATCTGACATTTCAGCAGAATTATCCATTGCAAAAATAGATGAATTATTGTTAGCAATTTTCTCTTCATAGATAAAAGAAGTTTCACTTCTATTTATATAAGCTACCGCATAGTTGTTGCCATTTTCATCAACACCATGTTTGCCATATTTAACATTTAATAATTTTTGCTCTGATTGAACATTTGTCCTTTTTGTTGTTTGAGCTTCGTATGTTAAGGAAGAATTTTCATCATCTGAGAACTCAGAATAATGCTCATTTAATGTTTGGTTAACATCAACATTGGATTCAAAAATTAAAGATAACTTTGCCATTGCATTTTTCTCTGCTTCGTTTTTTGAATCTCCTTCACCAACGGCTGCCAAATATCTAGAATCAGGGAAAGATTTTTCTAAGTTAACTAAAACATCGTTGGATTGTTGTGCAGAACAGCTTGAAATTAAAATTGATAATAATACAAATAGTAATATTTTGATTTTCATAAGTATCTCGTTTTTTGTTTTAAAAATAATACAAATTTTATTTTTATCAAATAAGATAAAATTATATATTATATAACACTAAAATATTTTTATAATAAATCATAGGGGCTGCTATGAAAAATATATTTTTTATCCTAATCGCGTCATTTCTCGTAATCTTAATTACTGGTTGTGGCTCTTCTCGAACTGTACAAAGGACATCTTCCGATACAACAGTCGATTTAAGTGGTAGATGGAATGATACTGATTCAAGACTAACCGCAAAAAAAATGGTTGACGGACTTTTGGAAGCTCGTTGGGTTTCGAATTATGTAAAAGAACATAAGAAAAAGCCAGTTGTTATTGTAGGAACAATTAAGAATAATTCTTCAGAACATATACAAACGAAAGTTTTTAGTAAAGATATTGAGAGAGAACTAATAAATAGTGGTGAAGTTAGATTTGTTGCTTCGTCTGAAGAGAGATCAGAAATTAGAGAAGAAAGATCTGAACAACAGCAATACTCATCAATGGAAACTGCAAAAAGATTAGCGAATGAAACTGGTGCTGATTTTATGTTAAAGGGTGTTATCAGCACTCAAAATGATTCATTTGATGGACAAGCAGTTAAGTTTTATCAAGTTGATTTGGAACTCATTAATTTAGAAACAAATGAAAAAGTTTGGTTAGATTCAAAAAAAATCAAAAAACTTGTTGAACAAGCTGGTTACGGATTCTAATGGAGTTTACAAAGGTATTATATAAATACTTTTTAATAGCTTTTCTCTTTTGTCTAAATGGTTGTTCCAGTATGCTCACTTCAGTTGAGCAATATAAATTAGTTGATAAATTAGTGGCTCAGGAAAATTATGCACAAGCCATTTCAACTTTTGAAAAAAGCAAAAAACAATATTTTTCCGAAAAAGATAGAGTGCTTTATTGGATTGATTTAGGTTTGTTAAACCACTATGCTCAAGATGATTCAAATGCAATAATGAATCTTCACTTAGCTGACAATGCAATTGAGGAATTATACACGAAAAGTATTTCTAAAGGTGTTACTTCTATGTTGCTCAATGACAATGCATTAGATTATTCAGGTGAAGATTATGAGAACCTCTATATAAACGTTTTCAAGGCACTTTCATATTATAGACTTGGTTCTAGCGAAGAAGCTTTAATTGAGATTAGAAGATTAATTGAAAAATTTGTAGAACTTGAACAAAAATACCAAAAAGAAATAGACTTATTAAAAGATACTACTTCAGTTCACGGGAATGTTGAGGAAGTTAAAATTAATTTTTATAGCTCAGCATTATCACATTTTATTAGTATGATTCTTTTTTACAACGACCAATCTTACGATGATGCACGAATTTCAAAAGAAAAAATGTATGAAGTTTTTGAAACTCAAAAGGAACTATACAATTTTAACAAACCAAATTTTGATACTTTGCTAAATTTTACTGGTAAATCCAAAATAGCTTTTTTGAGTTTTTTAGGGAAGGGAGCGCAAAAACATGAATATGTTTTTAGCATTGATACTTTCAAGGACTTATTGGTTATTTCTGTAAACGAAAATGGTAAGTGGCTACAATATTCATCAACTGAATGGGTAGGAATAAACGGTGGATTACACGCAAAATTTGCCGTTCCAAAAATGATGAAAAAAGGCTCAATTGTTGATAATATTGAAATATTTGTTGATGGTAAACATGTCTCAAATATGAGTAAAATAGAAAGCATAGAAGATATTGCATTTGAGACTTTTAAACGTGATGAAGCTATTATTTATTTTAAGAGTTTAACAAGAACAGTTACAAAAGCAATTGCTAACGAAGCTTTAAATAAGGAACTTGATAAAAAAACTGGTGGTGGTAGTATGGGTGGATTAACCCGCTTACTTTCTGGAGCTTTAATATATTCAACTGAAAATGCCGATTTAAGGATTTCACACTACTTCCCTAGTTATGCATATGCTGGTAATGTTGAGATTAATCCAGGTGTTCATAATATTGAATTAGTTTATAAATCAAAAAATAATGCTATTATTGCGGTTGATAAATTTGAGAATTACAAAGTTGAAAAAACAAAGAATATTAATTTAATAGAAACAGTTTTACTAAAATAATAACAAACAAGAGGAAACCATGAAAAAGAACATGATTTTAATTTTAACAGCTTTAACCTTTTCAATACTTTTAATTTCTTGCGGAGGTTCAAAAAGCCTTTCTGAAACAGAAACTGGTGATATTCCAGAATGGTATTTAAACACTCCAGCTTCTGAAAATTATATTTACGAAGCTGCTTCTGCCACTTCTCGCGATATGGATCTAGCTCTGAACAAAGCCGAAACAGAAGGACGTGCTAAAATTGGTAGAACAATGGAAGCAAAAATTAATTCAATGCAAAAGAAATTTGAAGAAGAAGTTGGCGAAGGTGAAAACTCTGAACTTCTATCACAATTTACTCAAGCTACAAAAGTAATTGTATCTAAAGAATTAACAGGCAGCAGAGTTAAAGAGAAAAAATTTATAAAAGATGGTTCTAATTGGAGAACATATGTTTTAATGGAATATCCAATTGGTGCAGCACAAAAAGCATTTTTGAATAAGATCAAAGATAATAATCAATTATACACACGTTTCCGCTCAACAGATGCAATGAAAGAAATGGAAGCGGATGTTGAGAAATATGAAGAATGGAAAAAGAATAACTAAAATATCAGTCAATTTAAGATAAAAAAAACCAACATACGATTGGTTTTTTTATCTTAAATAATCAATTCTAAAGTCTATTTTTTATCAACAAAACGACTAATATATTTTACTAATTCGGCTCCTACCCTTTTAATTCTTCTTTCTGTTTGTTCATCAATACAATTATCATCCACATCAAACTTTTGATTTATATGAGCAACAGATGTGGCATTTGGTAATACATACCCACCAATATGAGAACAAACACCACGCAATGCTTCAATTGCTTTTATTGCTCCCATATCTCCATCAGCAATTCCAAGAAGTGATATTGGCTTGCCAGATAGTTCAGATGGATAACCAAGATTTTCAATTACTAGTTTAATAATACTGCTGAAACTCCCATTGTATTCAGGTGTTGCAAGCAGTGCTCCATCAGCTTCACCAACAATTTGCTGTAATCTTTTTCTTGATTCATTCATAATTCCTGAACCAGGTGCAGGTAAATCAAAATCTCTTGGATCAATTATTTTAACACTAAAATTATCATGACTTTTTATCTCATTAACAGCAATATTTAATGATTTTCTTGTGTAACTGTTTTTAGAGATACTACCAACAATTGCTACTATTTTGTAATTTTTATCGTCCAACTTATCCTTTACTATTTTTATGTTTTTTGTTCGCATAATATGCGACCAAATATATTTATTTAAATTTAAACGTGTTTAGTTTTGAATCCTTTTTTCATCCAACCTTTTGCTAAAATTAAACCAATTGGAGAAAGGATTGCGATGAAACCATAAATTAGCCACATCATTTCTGTATTCATTTCTGATGGTGCTATTCCTTCTGGACAGTAATTCATTAAAAACCATCCAGAATAAATTGAAGTTATTACCTTTGTTAAAAACCATGGAAACTGTCCTATTCCCATATAAATACCTGTCATATTTTTGGGTGCAATTTCTGCAACCCATTGTAAAAATCTTGGTTGCCACATAGCTTCACCAATAGTCATAATTACAAGATATGCCATAAGCGTATTTATATTTGGTCCAAGAGCAAGGATAAATGTAGGAGATGCCATTACGAAAGTACCAAGAATCATCATAGTATATGTATCCTTTTTTACAGTTAGCGCAGTTACAACAGGTGTAAGGACAAATATTAATAATGGATTAAGATTTACAAAGAAATCAAAATTATCGCTAACAAATCCTTCAAAAGCTCTACTTGTATAAAGTGGAAGTGTAAGCCAATTATGAGCAAAAAGAGTTTGAACTGGTATTAGAATAAAAATAAAATACATGAACCGTTTATCACGTATCGGAAAGTTTTTTAGATAAAATTTTAATTTATCTTTTGCAGACATTTCCAACATCTCATCAACTTCTTCTTCAACAAATTCAGTTTCTAAATTTTTTGCATCCGCAATTGCTTTTGCAATAGCTTTTTTTGACATTACAATTGCAACAACTGCAATTCCAACAATTGTAAACACTGAGTATGCCCAAAATACGCCATCAATTCCAAAAGATTTTCTTAAAGAAGGTTGAATTAATGCAGGAATAAATCCACCAAGATTCATCAATGCATATAGCATTGCATAACCCATTGCAGATGTTTTGGAATTAGTAAATTGCTTAACTCCTGCATAAGCAGCTGGTTGATAAATTCCATAACCAATTATAATTCCAACAATTCCAAGCATTGAAAATAAGTGAGCACCTCCCCAAAGTCCAGAACTTCCCAATGATGGTGAAAGCGCTAATATTATTCTACCAGCCAACATAAAAAAGAGTGAAATTAAAATTGCCTTTCTTAATCCAATCCAATCAACCGTTGCTCCAAGAAATAGCATTGCAATCGTAATACCAGCGGTTAAAAATCCAACCATTCTACCAGCATCAATATCATCAAGACCAATATATTGATTAAAAAATATTGCAAGCAAACCAACAATTCCAAAATAGACCAATCCTTCAATTACATAAGAAAGATTTAAGCCAAATAAGGCGCGTGAAGTGTGTGCTAAATCGATAAAGGGCTGTACCAACTCATTTAAGATTTTACCCATTCCTTGTTTTTCATTATTGTCATTCATTTTTCACCATTATTTCATTAAAGAATATTTACTTCGTTAATTAAATCTATTTCAAATCTATTTTTTACTTCTTTTTGGATCATTTTGGAAAATTCAAGAATTTTGTTTCCGCTCGTATCTCCGTAGTTTACAATAACCAAAGCTTGTTTTTCGTGAACTCCAACATCACCAATTCGTTTGCCTTTTAATCCGCATTTTTCAATTAACCAACCTGCAGAAATTTTTATGTCCGAATTACTTTCTGGAAATCCTTTTAAATCCTTGTAAATATTAGCTAAATCATCAAATTGATTTTTTGAAATAATTGGATTTTTAAAGAAACTACCTGCATTTCCAATTATTTTAGGATCTGGAAGTTTACCTGTACGAATTTGAATTACCGCTTCTCTTACTTCTTCTATAGTAATTTTTGATTCGTTTTTACCATAAAAATAATTTTTAAGTGGAGAGTAATCAAGATTAATACTATTGCTTTTTGAAAGTTTGAAAAGGACAGAAGTAATAACAAATTTATCTTTCAGTTCATTTTTAAAAATACTGTTTCTATAACCAAAATTACATTCATTATTTGAGTAGGTTTTTTCTCCCAAATCACTTAACAAAACTATATTTACACTTTCTATAATGTCTTTTACTTCCACTCCATAAGCACCAATATTTTGAATTGGAACAGCACCAACATTTCCAGGAATTAAAGATAAGTTTTCTACACCTCTCAAACCGTTATCAACACAGAATTTCACAAAACTATCCCACTCAACACCAGCATCTACTTTTATAAATATTTCTTCATCAGTTTCATTAAATTTTTCAATTTCTGAGTTATTTAATTTTATAACAATTCCATCAAAATCTTTTGTGAATAGAATATTACTCCCACCGCCGATTATTAATCTCTTCTCTGAAATGTAATTCTTATCATCTAATAATTCTTTTAATTCTGAGAGGTCATTTACTTCTACAAAATATTTTGCCTTAACATCAATATTAAATGTATTATATGGTTTAAGTGAAATGTTTTTTTCTATATGCATTTTTAAACTATTATTTTAAAAAAGTAAAGTTAAAAGTATGTAACGATAAACACAAAATTAAAAATCATTTAATTAATGTAGATTGCTTGAAATTATAAAAACTATCGCCAATTTATTTTTGTAAATAACTTACCATTCGACTGAAAAATAATAGCACCTTCTAAATCAGTGCGGTAAAGTTTTACATCACTACTCGTAAATCTATCTATAATTAATTTTGTGGGGTGCCCAAAACTATTGTTTAATCCTGCACTAATTAATCCTATTTTGGGAGAAACTTGGTCGATGAATACTTGGGATGAACTCGATTTGCTTCCATGATGACCAATTTTTAGAATATCAGATTTTAGAAACTTCCCATATTCGTTTATCATTAATCTTTCCGATTCTTTCTCAGCATCACCAACAAAAAGAATTGAATTATTTCCGTGAATAATTTTAATTATCCCACTATTATTATTTGAGTCAAAATTTATGTATTCATAATTTGTAGTATCATTTAAAATGTAAAGTCTCACGTTTCCAAAACTCATCTTTGTTTTTGAATAATAATTTAGTTTAACTTCGCAGTCATTAATAATTTGCTCTAAATCCAAATCCTTTTGTTGTGAAGAATCAATTTGTGGTTTATAAATTTCTTTAATCCATCCATTTTTTATTAAATATAAAAAGCCTTTATAGTGGTCGCTATCAACATGAGAAATAAATCCATAATCAATCTGCTTAATAGAAAGTCGTCGCAATAAAGGGGTAATAATTCTTTCGCCATTATCAAAATCTAAATTTGCATTTCCAGCGTCTATTAAAGCAGTTTTTCCATTTGGAAATTTTATAAAAATTCCATCTCCTTGACCAATATCAATCATAACAATTGAAAGCAAATTATCTGGTAAAAGCTGCTTGTCATCTATTTGTAAAATAAAGTAAAGATTCAATCCAATAAGCAAATAAAGAATAATTGATGCATAAATATTATTGAATTTCTGAATTGAATAGATTATTACTGAAAAATATACATAAAAGATAATTCCATCAATAATTGAAAAGTTTGGAATAAAAAGAAATGAAAATTGTTGTGTTCCTGTAAAATTAACAATTTCCATTAAAATATTGGTTGCCAACATATTTGCTGAACCAAAATAGATTGCCAATATTGTTGAAAAAATGGAAACAAAAATAGTCAGAACCCCTAATCCAACAATAATTCCAATAATTGGAATTACCAAAAGATTTGCAAACAATGCTATAATTGATAGTTTTTGAAAATAAATTAGTGTAAATGGAAGTGTTCCAATCTGAGCGGAAAAAGATACTGCAGAAAAAAGCAAAAGGAATTTTAGTGCTTTATTTTCTGTCTTTATTTTAGAACTAAGGATTGGATAAACAATTAAAATTGATGCAACTGCCGAAAATGATAACTGAAATCCTGGATTAAATATTTCGGCGGGATTTATCAAAAGCAAAATAAATGCTGCAATTGCAAGCGAATTTAAGGAACTATACTTTCTGTTTGACAAATAAACCATAAACATTACAACTATCATTATTGTTGCACGAAATACAGAAGCGGGTGAATTTGTAATAAGTAAAAAGCAAATTATACCAATAATTATTAAAATTGTGCGCGGATAAATTGAAACTCTACTGAATAAAAACATAAATATTAATACAATAAATCCCACGTGAAGTCCCGAAACGGCAAGGACATGAATTACTCCAGAATTTATAAAACTCTCTTTTGTTCTGTAATCAATTTCACTTCTATCAGCTAAAAGTAAGCCTTTTAAAAGTGATGCGGTTTCCCTGTTATGCAATTTATCAATTCGGTTAGAAATCCATTTGCGTGCTTCAAAAATAGAATTGTAAAATAAATTGACTGAAAAATCAGTTTGAATTACATTTTTAATTTCACGGACGTATAATATTCCAGCAATTTCTTTTGATTGTAAATATTTATAATAATCAAATTCACCAGGATTTCGTTTGTCTCTTCCCTTTCGTAATGTCCCAATAAGTTTTAATTTATTTCCAATTGCTAACTTATCATAAAGCTTTTCTAATTTTTTATTTGCTTCACTCGAAATGTTGCACTGAATTTTTGTATGAAGTGCAATTGCAGAATCATTAATATTCACAGAATCGGTACTTATTAATAATTTGAATTCATTGTTATGCAAAAGTTCTATGTTTTCAATTTTTCCCGAAATTACTGTTTTTGAAATTTTTGTTTTTTCAAATGGATATTGAACATTTCCATTGTCACAAATTGACGAATAAACAGAACCAAATAAAATACTACTTAATAAGAATAAGAAAGCAGAGAATTTATTTTTTTTGATTTGAAGTAAAATGGCAATAATTGTGATAATAACAAAAGATGAAAAGATATATTGAAAAGGAAATGAAAAGGAATTTGCACCTAAAATTCCAAAGACAAAAAACAAAACATATTTAATTAAAGGATAATCTTTCATTATAATATTCTATTTAATAACTTTTTGTGCTTTCTTTATATAATTCAATTACTGCGGATTTAATTTGGCTTAAATTTTTTATTCTTTCACGTAATTTTAAAGCGCCAAATCCAGCAGAAATAGTTAAAGTAGGATTGTTCGTGTGACCTTTAACTCCAATATTTTCGAGATTTCCATGATCGGAACAAATTAAAAGAGTTGTTTCATCAGTAATCTGTGAAATTATAGTAAAAAGAAATCTATCTAAATCATCCAGCAAAATTTCAGATTCATCTTTATTTCTACCATGTCCTAGATGGTCTGTAAAAAAATATTCAAAAAGAGTAAAATTGTTTTCAGAAGTAATTCTAAGTAACCTTTCTGCAGCAACTTCTGGTGTGATTGTTGGAATATTATATTTTAATTTTGTATTCCACCTTCTGTTTGTAATATCAGACGAGACAGCGTTTCCACTTAATAAATCATCCAAACCAAATAATTTAAAATTACTGTATAATGCCATTAAAGTAGTTACATTTAATCTTTTTCTTCCAGAATTTATATAATCAAAAAATATTTTTGGAAATGCATTTGCAAAACTGGCTTTCATATTATTTTGATTAAAATAATTGAAAATGTTTTCACTTTCGATTATTGGTTTAAGTGTGGAAAATGGGAAAGGTCCAAAATGTTTACCAATAATTTTTGAAGCATTTACACCACAAAATATCGAAGTTTGTCCTGTGCCACTTTGGGGTAAACCTTCAACACCCAAGTTGGCATCAACTGGAAATAAAAATCGGTTTTGTTTGGAAATAGACTGGGTTTCTAAATGTGGAGTTTCACCGAATATTTCATTCAAAAATCTAAAACTATTTTGAAAAAATGGATTATTAACAGAATCATTTTTTCCAATTCCAACTCCATCAAGAAATATTAAAAGCGTTGAATGCATCATTTAGTCCAAAAATGGAATAAACAGAAATGTAATTGCCAATATTATTGAAAATATGATTGTTACAATAATTGAATAAATTTTACTTTTTGATTGAATGTAATTCCCAATTCCAAAAAGGATTAGCGACCAAATTAATACCAATATTTCCATAATCAAAAATGAATAGGCTGCTGTTTCTTTAATTATAAATGGTGATGGATTTGAAAAAAGCCAAAATTTACCAAATAATGCAAATTCAATTGGTAAAATTAAAATCAAAAAGAGAATTATAGGTATTTGTGTAAAGACTAAAATGGCTAAATTATCTTTATATCGTGTGTTAACATTTCTGCTTTTTAATATTTTTTTTTGTATAAGAGGGAAAACAATTATCAAAAAAAGAATAATTGCAAACCCAATTCCAAAATTTGCACTTAAATATTTTTGATAATTTACTGGTTCAATTAAAACAGATTGAGAAAAAAAAGATGAAAAAACAAATTTTGTGACTAGTAGTAATAAAAGAAATGTTAGATAATTTTTGTGTTCTGAAAAAACTATGCGCTTTATTGCTTTTGTAGGAGTTTCAATCAATTGCCATATTGTTAAAAATAAATCAATATTTGGAGTTTTATCGCGAAGCAAAGAGCCGCAATTTGAACAGCTCAATTTAAAATAATCATTTTCAGAATGGCAATTTTCACATATAATTTTGTTTTTCATTTTTGCTCATCTCAAATTTTTACTAAATACTAACTTTTTTGACGTGTTATAGATTTAATTGTTGGAAAGCAAAACAAATCAAGAAAAATGCTTCTAAAATTTAAATCTAAAACCAAGCTCTGGTTGATGAGTTATTTGATTTTCAATTACATCAAAATCAAAAAGTTGAGCATCAACATAAGCATCTACTAAATTCAATAAATATGAAATCCCTAAAATTAAAGCATATTTATCACGATCATCACGATAAGCATCTCTTGCTTCTCGATAATAACTAACCCCTATTCCATTATTTAAACTTTTTGTATATAAATCACCATACTCTTTGTATAATTTATTATTTTCAATATAAAGATATGTGAACCAACCTAGAACACCCCATACAACTGGAATTTTCCAATAAGCTTCGTTATAAAACTGACCCCAACCTGGAATTAATGCACTTCTGCCAACTGCTCCCCATGGTGATTTTGCCATTATAAAAGTTGTATCGTTTTGCTCAATTGTTTGTAACGAATCATCGATAGTTTGCCCATTTAATGTAGCAATCATAAAAAATAGAACGAACAGTATTTTAATACT